>JAQGPE010000289.1 GCA_028293225.1 Akkermansiaceae bacterium
ACCGCCTGATGCAGCCATACAAAAACCGCCAGGCCCTGGCTGGACCTGACGGCATGCTTGGGTCATCCACCCGAAATCACTCCCACTCGATGCTTGCCGGCGGCTTGGTCGAGATGTCGTAGAGCACCCGGTTGATCCCCTTCACCTCATTCAGGATGCGGTGGCTGGTCTCACGCAGGATCGAATACGGCAGCTCCACCCAGTCGGCGGTCATGGCGTCTTCGGAAATCACCGCCCGCAGGGAAATTGCCCACTCATAGGAGCGCTCGTCGCCCTTCACACCCACGGTCTTCACCGGCACCAGTGCGGCGTAGGCCTGCCAGACCTTTTCATACCAGCCGTGGTCCTTCAGGCGGGTGATGAAGATCTCATCGCACTCGCGGATGATCGTCAGCTTTTCGTCGGTGATGTCACCGGGGCAGCGCACCGCCAGGCCGGGACCCGGGAACGGGTGACGCCACAGGATGTCGTGAGCGATACCCAGCGACGCGCCCAGCGCGCGCACCTCGTCCTTGAACAGTTCCGCCAGCGGCTCCAGCACCTTGCCCTGCGCCTGCAGTTCCAGAATGCGGTCCACACGATTGTGGTGGGTCTTGATCTTGGAGGCCTTTGACTTCGCGTTCGAAGCGCTCTCGATCACATCCGGATAGAGCGTGCCCTGGGCCAGCATCTCGGCATTGCCGACGGCATCCCAGAAGGTGTCGATGAACAGCTCGCCGATGATCTTGCGCTTCGCTTCCGGATCGGAAACTCCGGCCAGAGCGCCCAGGAAACGCTCGGACGCGTCGATCGTCTCGATCTCCAGGCCCATGCGGTGGAAATTGCTCTGCACCTCGCGGGTCTCGTCCTTCCGCATCAGGCCGTGATCGACGTAAATCGCGCGCACCTTGACACCGGCTTCGTGCAGCAGCACCGCCAGCACCGTGCTGTCCACGCCGCCTGAGACGCCGCAGACCACCTGCTTGTCGCCGACGGTGTCCTTGATGCCCTGGATGATCTCGCGCTTGAAGTCATCGATCCGGAAGGGCGCCAGCTTTCCGGCGGTGAGCAGGAAATTGTGCAGGATCCGGTTGCCCTCGTGGCTGTGAGTCACTTCCGGGTGGAACTGGATGCCGTAGAAGCGCTCATCCCATTTCAGGGAAACCGGCGTGCCCGACTGGTTGGCGGCCAGCACCAGCGCGCAGGGCGGCAGCACCTCGACGGTGTCGGAGTGGCTCATCCACACCTGGGAACTCTTCGATACACCCTCATACAGACCGGACAGATCGCCCGGCACCAGCATCGCCGGGCCATACTCGCGCCGGTTGCTCGACTTCACCGTGCCGCCGAACTTGATGTTCAGCAGTTGCATCCCGTAGCAGACGCCCAGCACTGGCACGCCGAAGCCCTTCAGGGCTTCGAAGTCCAGATCCGGGGCATCCACTTCCGAGGTGCTCTTTGGCCCGCCGGAGAGAATGATCGCTCCCGGCTCCCCGATATTCGGGAAATCCTCAAGCGCGTAGAGCTTGGCGTAGTAGCCGAGCTCCCGCACGCGACGGACGATGAGCTGCGTGTACTGGGAACCGAAATCGAGAACGGCGACGTGTTGCTGATCCTGCATCGTAGAAAAGGCTGGAGAGGGTAAAAAGGGTGGCTCAGCTGATGGGCTGATAGTTGGTCGGTTCTTCGGTGATGACGATGTCGTGGACGTGGCTCTCACGCAGACCGCCGGGGGTGATCCGGACAAAATTCGCCCGAGCGCGCAATTCGTCGAGACTATTGGCGCCGACGTAGCCCATTCCGGAGCGGAGGCCGCCCATGAGCTGGAAAACCACATCCGACAGCGGCCCCTTGTAGGGAACCCGGCCTTCGACGCCTTCCGCCACCAGCTTGCCTGAGCTGTTCTGCCCGTAGCGGTCGCCCGCGCCCTTGCGCATCGCCCCCAGCGAACCCATGCCGCGGTAGGTTTTGAAGCGGCGGCCCTGGTAGTAGACGCTTTGGCCCGGGCTTTCCCGCGTGCCGGCCAGCAGCGAACCGAGCATCACCAGGTCAGCCCCGGCTGCCAGGGCTTTCACCACGTCACCCGAGTAACGGATGCCGCCGTCGGCGATGACTTTCACGCCGCGCTCGCGGCAGACTTCAGCCACGTTCTGGATCGCCGTGAACTGGGGCATCCCCACCCCAGCGATCACTCGCGTCGTGCAGATCGAGCCCGGGCCCACGCCGACTTTCAGGGCGCTTGCCCCGGCTTCGATGAGATCCAGGGCGCCTTGGGCGGTGACCACGTTGCCCGCGATGATCGGGCGGTCGGAAAGCGCGCGCAGCTTCTTGATGACCTCGATCACCCGCGAGGTGTGACCCGTCGCCGCGTCGATGAAGAGCGCATCCGCCCCCGCATCCAGCATGGCCTGACCGCGCTCCTCGCAATCCGGGCCCACTCCGATGGCGGCGCCGCAGCGCAGCCGGCCGCCGGGATCCTTGGCGGCGTTCGTGAAAGTGATGCGCTTCTCGATGTCCGAACCGGTGATCAGCCCGACCAGCTTGCCGTTCTCGTCGATCAGCGGCAGCTTCTCGATCCGGCTGTGGTAGAGAATCCGGCGGGCTTCCTCCAGCTTGGTATTGGCGGGCGCCGTGATCAGGCGCTCGCGCTTGGTCATCACATCGCCGACCTTCGCATCCAGACGGTCGAGGTAGCGGACGTCACGGCCGGTGACCATGCCTTCCAGGCGGCCTTCATCGTCGATAACCGGGAAACCGGAGAAGCCGTGCTCCTCCATGATCGCACGCACCTCGTCGATCGTCTGGTCCTTGGAAACCGTCAGCGGCTTCAGGATGACCGCGTTCTCCGAGCGCTTCACCCGGGAAACCATGGACGCTTGCTCAGCGATCGAGCAGGCCCGGTGAATCACACCCATGCCGCCTTCGCGGGCCAGGGCGACTGCGAGTTCCGGCTCGGAAACCGTATCCATGGCCGCCGAAACGACCGGGATGTTCAGCCGGATGTCGGCCGTGAGATGCGTGGAAATATCCGACTCCGTTGGCAGGATCTCGCTAAGTGCAGGAACCAGCAGGACGTCGTCGAAAGAAAGCCCGAGGGAAATGTCCGCCATGGGGGAGTCAATAGAGCGGCCCATCCGGGATCAAGCCCGAATCCATGAAAGGGAAAATTTGCCTTCAGGCAGGGGCGTTCCTCCCCTCGTTCCGCTTGCCGCTCCAATCCGAAACCCGTAAATCAGCCAAATGCGAAGACTCCGCCCCATTCTACTGGGATGCACTGCCATGGCCTCAACGGCCCTCGCGGATCCCCTGCCCCAGGCAGCCCCACTCGACTGGCTGGGTCCTCGCATCGACTACGACACCGGAGATACCGGGGTCCGTGCAGGCGCAGCAATCGATGCTCTTCTGAAAAAAATCGCTCAGGCCTCTGCGGAGCCGATTTCCATCCACATTGATGTCCCGGAACAAAAGCTCCTGGAGTACCCGATTCCGGGCAGGATCCAGCTCCACGCCGCACCCGCCGCGCTCGCCCTTTCCTACCTCGTCGAGGCTGCCAAACTCCACCTCTCCTTCCACGGCGGAGCTTGGATCGTTCAATCCCACCCCAGCGGACCTGACGATCTGGTCACCCGCACCTTCGAGCATGTCACCAAAGAGGAACTGGACGACCTCGGGTTGATCGCCGGTCCGGACGGCCAGCTATCCGTCAAAGCCGGCAAGCCCTGGCTGAAGGAAGCCGCCGACCGCCTGCAGATTTCCGGCGAAACGCTCGTGATTCGGGCCGACGCTCTGGAGATCCGGGATCTGGAGGCGATGCTGCGCCTGAGACGCCGCGGCTTCAAAATCCCCCCGCTCAACAGCGGCGACAGTCAGCACGCCGCCGTCAGCGATCCTTTTGCCCCTCTGAATGATCCTTTCGATTCCCTGAACCCGAGACGTCAGTAAGAACGCCCCCCTCAAGCCTGCTGCGGAACCGTGGAAAAGCCCCCCCGGCCTCCGGTCACTTGCCGGAGCTAAAATGACGGATCGCCACCCCTGAAGCTGACTTCAGAGGCTGAGATCGCATCACTCTTCAGCGACCGGCGAAATCCAGCGGTGCAGGCACCGAGATCACCGCCATGCCCGCCAGCTGCGCGGCCATGATGCCGGCCGGCGCGTCCTCCAGCACCAGGCAGCGCTCAGGAGCGATCCCCAGCAGCTTGGCGGCACGCAGGAAAATGTCAGGAGCCGGCTTGCCGATCGGCACTTCGTCCGCGGTCACCACTTCGTCGAAGAGATCCGAAACACCCACCGCCTGGAGGGTCTTTTCGATCACGAAGCGGGTGCCACCGGTCGCGATCGCCATCGGCTTCTTGCCGCGCAGGGATTCCGCGAACGCTGCGACCTCATCGATGAGCTCCAGCTTGTCGAGCTTCTTCAGGAACGCCTGGCGCTTGGCAAATGCCACCGCTTCAGGATCCAGCTTCAGACCGTATTCGTCATTCAGCTCGACCACGATATCAAGAGTCGGCCGTCCACCCATGGCGTAGAAAACATCTTCCTTGAAGATGTTCGCCGCTCCGAAGAGCGCCAGGGCTTCGCACCAAGCCTCGAAATGCGCTGGCATGGAATTAACCAAGGTGCCGTCGCAGTCGAAAATCACGGCATCAAAGCCGTCCGTCGGGAATTCCAATCCACCTACGCTCGCCATGTCGGGTGCGGGATTATCAGTCGAGTTTTAAATGACAAGGACACAGATGAGAAAAGCTCGTCAAAGCGTCAGCTCCGCATTTTCAAGCACTCCGGCAGGAACCGCCTGACGGCCCGGCCCCGCGGCCTTGATCACTACTTTTCCTTTCAAAATCACCTCAGCCGTAAAAGAAACCGGCCCCTCGACCGAAACCTCGTCGCAGGCCGCCAGCGACGGCACGCCGAGCGCGTCCAGACCGTCCACCAGCTTGTAGGAGTCGTCCAGTTTCACCACCGGCGGCTTGCCATGGCGTTCAGGGACCAGCTCCACCCGCCCGTCCTCGCTGACGGAATAGGCGTCGGAACGCAGGGAGAACAGATCGGCGGTGGTCTTGACGGGGGCGAAGCGGGCGCGCGACACCTCGATCGCCTGGGCGCCCTCGAAGCACTCGATCGCCGCCCCCATCGCCACTTCAAGCTGGATCACCGGCGTCGACTTCTTGTCGCGCGGATCCACCGTCTTGCGGTTGCGGATCATCGGCAGCGGCAGCAGCCCCCCTCCCTCCTCCAGGCGGGCCTTCAGCAGGTCGAGGCGCAGCCAGATCGAGTTGGTGTTGAAATAGGGGTGCTTGTCGATGTCCTGGAAGGCATCGAGATCGGACTCCGGGCACTGCGCCACCTCGCGCAGCAGCAGGCGGCCGTCATCGCCCCGCACCGCCAGGTGACCGCCCTTGCGGTCGGCCGGGGTCCGGCGGGTCACCTCCATGAGGAAAGGAGCGCCGGAAGCCGCGAAGTAACCCAGCAGGCCGGGCTCCAGCACCGCGCCGAGGTTGTCCGAGTTCGAGACGAAGGCGTATTTCACCCCCGCAGCGAGCAGGGAGTCCAGCCAGCCGCTGCCAACCAGGGCCGGGTAAAGATCACCGTGACCCGGCGGGCACCACTCCTGGGAGGGGTTTTCCGGCCACTCCACCGGAGCAAGCGTGGCTTCATCGATCTTCGGGACCTGATTCTGCATCAGCTCGACGTCGTTCGGATCGGAAAAGCCCTGGTCCTCATATTTCGAAAGGTAGTCGAGCGTGTCTTCGCTGGAGCTGAAGCTATCCATCAGCAGCAGCCGCACCTTCTGACCGCTCGACGCGCGCAGCGAGGCCACCTGTCGCACGATCAGATCGAGGAAATTCACCCCGGGCCGGACTTCGAGCAGGCTTTTCACCTTCTGCAGACCCATGCTGGTGCCCAGACCGCCGTTGAGCTTGATCACCACCGTCTGGCCGAGCAAATCCGCACCGCTGCCGTCGTCGGCGCCATCGTAGACCGGGAGGCCGACCGCCGGGCGGATCGAGTCCTCCGGGATCATGCCGGTTTCGTCGCGGCAAAGTGCCTCGTAGTTGTGGCGGAATGCGCGGATCGCCGCCTCCATGACGCCCTCGGCGCGCATTTTTTCCTCGAATGGCTGAAAATTTCCTCGCTCCATCTTAGGGGTCATCGGGTTTCTGAAATCACTGCCACATCAAGGCGGCGACATTTGCGCGCATCGCCTCCCACACATCCGCGGGTACTGGCAAGGAAAATAATAAATCGCCGTGGCATGATTTTTGCTTTGCATTAATTCAGGATCGGTTTCAGTTCGGGCGTCCGCTTCTTCCGCGGCCAAAACCTACCGATCCAATGGCAGATGCCTCGCTCCATCAGTCGCTGAGCCAGCAGCAGTCGCTGGCTCCGCAGATGCGGCGCAGCTTGGAAATCCTCCAAGCCAACTCGATGGAACTTCAGCAGCTTGTCCAACAGGCGCTGGAAATCAATCCGGTCCTGGAGGACATCACCGAGTCCATCTCGCTCGACGCCGAAGGCCCCGAGTCGGACGAGGCGGATTCGCTGGATTACCTCAACGACACCGATGACGACTGGCGCGACCTCCAGATCATGGAGCGCCGCACCAGCACCATGAGTCAGGACGATGCCGAGCGGCGCGAGCATCTCTACAACTCGATCGTTGCGCCGGAGACCCTTCAGCAGCACCTCTCCCATCAGCTCGACCTTTCCCTGGTCGAGCCGGATGTCCGCTCCGCCACCCGCCACCTGATCGGCAACCTCGATCCCCGCGGCTTCCTGGACCTCCCCGCCCGCGAACTCGCCTCCCGCCTCGATATTTCAAAGGCGGTCATGGAAACGGCGGTGAAGCTGCTCCAGTCCTTCGAGCCGCCCGGCATCGGCGCCTCAGGCATCCAGGAATCCCTCCTTCTCCAGCTTGAACGCAAGGGCGACTCCGGCAGCCTGGAATACCGCATCGTCCGCGATCACCTGGAAGAACTGGCCCGCAAGCGCTACCCCCAGATCGCCCGGGTGCTTGGCACCACCGTCGAGCGCATCGCCGAAGCGGCCACCCGCATCGGCCGTCTGACTCCAAATCCCGGCGGCGACTTCGATCCCACCGGCAATCCCTATATCCAGCCGGATGTGGTGATCGAGGACAGCGACGAAGGCTGGAAAGCCCGCCTCACCAACGAGTACCTGCCGAAGCTGCGCATCAGCGACTTCTACAAGGACATGCTCGGCAAAACCGGCAATGACCGCAAAGCCCGCCATTTCCTCCGCGAGCAAATCCGCGAGGGCCGCACGCTCATCCGCTCCCTCTCGCTGCGCCAGGAAACCATCCTCACGATCGCCGAGAAGCTCATCGAGCATCAGCCCGCCTTCCTGGCCAAGGGGCCGCGCCACCTGCGCCCGCTGACGATGAATGAAATCGCCGACCAGATCGGGCTGCATGCCACCACGATTTCACGTGCCGTCGCCGGCAAGTATGTCCTGACGCCCCACGGCCTCATGGAAATGCGCGCCTTCTTCGCCGCCGGCTATCAGACCGCCGACGGCACCGAGGTCTCCAATGCCGGGGTGCGCGAAGCCATCCAGGAACTGGTGACCAAGGAAGATGCCGCCAAGCCGCTGTCGGACGACGCCATCGCCAAGCAGCTGAAGACCCAGGGCATCCCGGTGGCGCGCCGCACGGTCGCGAAATACCGCGAGCAACTCGGCATCCTGCCCTCCCATCTGCGGAAGTCGTTCTCGTCCTGAGCAACGGTCCGGTCCGGCGACATCCCTCATCAGGGAGAGCTGAGTCGAAATTTCCACCGCCTCAACCGGTCATAAAAAATGCCCGGCCTGCAGAACAGGCCGGGCACTTGGGGAATCAATCAACCGCGCAGGTCAGGCGCTCGTGGTCTCGCCCAGGATTTCCTGAGGAGTGATCCAGCGGAAGGAAACGATCTGGAACTGGCGGCCGAAGGTCGTGTTGATCTTCGAGCGCTGGGTCAGATCGAGGCCCGCTTCGTCCGTCTCGTCCAGGAACTCAGGCATGCGCTGCACGGTCGCTTCGCACCACGAACGGGCCGTCACGTTGTGCTTGTCGTCCTGGGCTTCGCCGTAAGCGCGCACCGTGAAGGTATCGGAGCGAACGGTGATGATCGGAGCGAGCGGCGTCAGCACGTCCGCCTGGGTCAGCCAGCCCGGCGTCGCCGTGGAGACATCGACCGGCTTCTTGAAGTTGGCGGCGAGGCTGCCCCAAGGGGACAGATCCGTCACCGTCGCGCCGGCCACCTTCGCGTTGATCGCGGCGTTATCGATCGCGGACTGCACGGCCCCGGAAAGACCCAGATCGGTCGAAGCCAGGCGGCGGTTCACGAACTCACCCAGCGATTGGAAGGGGCCGCGGGACTTCACTTCGTCCACGATCTTCTCCGCCAGGGACCGGATCTGGTCATCGGAAAGTTCGCGGAAGGCATTCCACTTGTCGCCGATGCCCGGAGTGCTACCAGCCTGAATGACCGGACCGGCAGGATAGCGCATGCGGGGGAACGGAGTATTATCGCCGGACTTGTAGGTGCCGGAGGTGAGCATGCCTTCGATGGCGAAGTTGTCGCCCTTCAAGCTGGCCAGCACCGATTCCCAGGCTTTGACACTGGTCGAGTTCACGTTGAACGCACCGTCCACCATGATGTGGGCGGAGATGTCACGGGCGCCCTTCGGATCGGCCAGGGCCGTCTTCAGTTCGGAAGCGCTCATATTCCCCATATGCAGGAGATAGCGGGAATTCCGCAACGGCTTGGTGGCCGGATCGTCGATCCAGTCGCTGATCACCTTCGAGGTCGCGTAGGTCTCGTTGATCTGATCCTGATCGCCGGCGTAGTTGTTCACCGAGCCCACCAACTGACGGCGGCTCACGATCGGGGCGGCGGAGGAAAAGTAATAGCCATCCCACACCGCGCTGTTGGTCAGGTAGGAGGTATCATACATCCCGAGTGACGGAGCATAGTTCAGGCCCGTGACGTTGTTGCGGCGGTAGATCTGCGACCCGGCGTTCTTGGTGATGAACGGAGAAGCCCAGGAGTTGCCGAACTGATAGGCGGGAGCTGAAACCAAAT
>JAQGPE010000313.1 GCA_028293225.1 Akkermansiaceae bacterium
ATCAGCGAGAGCAGGACCACTTGGAACATGATGATCCCGGAGACGGCCGAGCCCACCTTCACTTGATAGCCCTTGACCATCTGCATGTCTTCGAAAGCCTTTTTCAAGTCCGTCAGAGGAGCATCCGAAAGAACGGCAATCGGGCCTTTCGCTTTCTCCGAGAAGAGAGTTACCAGCAGGGGAAAGCAAATGAGGATCGCCAATTGCAGGAAGACCTGACCGCGGTCGCGGAAGAAGATCTTCCAACGGCGGGAAAGCAGGGTCGTGAACTGAGTGAAAAAGCCCGGTGTCTGAACATCCTTCGGGTTTTCAGGCTTCTCGCCGCCCTCCACCGCGGGAGCCGGGAGATGGAGCCCTCCCGAGGCGATGAGTTGCTCGCGAGCCCTGTCGAGTTTCGTGTAGTACGGCTCGCGGTGCTTCATCCAGGAGCTCTGCCAGGTTTCCGACGGCTGGGTCGCCAGTTTCGGATAGACCTCCTCGGTGTCGTGCACCGAGAAGTAGTGGGTCATCTGGTCCGGGCGGCCGTGGAAGGCGACGCGGCCCTCGTGCAGGACGAGGATGGAATCGTAGAGCTCCAGGTGGGCGAGCGAGTGGGTGACGGAAAGGACGATGCGGCCTTCACGCCGGGAGAGATCGTGAAGCAGACGGACGATCTCCCGTTCCGAGCGGGGATCGAGCCCGCTGGTGACCTCGTCGCAAAGCAGCAGCTTCGGGTCTGAGACAAGCTCCATGGCCAGGCCGAGGCGACGCTTTTGGCCGCCCGAGAGGACTTTGACGGTGCGGTCGGCGATCGCAGTAAGACCGGTTTCTTCCAGCACGCGGTCGATGCGGGCGTCCAGCGCTTCGGTGCTGGGGCAGCTGACCCGCAGGCGGGTGGCAGCCTCCACCGACTCGTCGATCGTCAGCGGGTCATAGGCGATCGAAAACTGGGGCACGTAGCCGATTTCCGACGGCTCCAGGTCGCCTTCCTTCGACAGGTCGCGACCCTCCCACATCAGGTTCCCGCCGGATTCCGGGTTGAGACCCGCAATCGTCTTCAGAAGCGTCGTCTTGCCACAACCCGACGGCCCCACGATCGCCATGAAATGGCCGCGTGGGATATTCAGGTTAACCTTATCGACCAGATTGACGGGCTGCCCGTCTTTCTGAATGGTGAAACAAACGTCCTTAAGTTCGAGCACGGCAAAGGGTCTTTTACGCAGGTAAACTGCCACCTTTCGCATCGGCGAGAAGAAAGGCGGATAAAGGGAAAATTGCCGCAATCTCGGCGATCCCTGGCACCCTTAAGGGATCAGAGTTGAGCCAGCTTCCGCAGATAGTCGAAGCTGTAAATCCCGGTCGAATGACCATCCGCCCAATAAAGCTGGAGGGCATAACCGCCGACGCGCTCCGTTCTCAGGAGTTCGAAGCCGCGCGGACCGATCTGCTGCACCTGCCGCAGGACCCGGCCAAGCGCATCCGGCTCGCCCTGGCAGGCGGCGCAGGGACAGGCCCGGCGCAGCAGATCCAGAGCGAGGTAAAGCTCATCGCCCTCTGCGAAGGCCAGGGCCAGTTCCGGACCGACGATCGCGGCGTGTTCGAGAGTATTCATGGATAATGTCGGGATCCGAAGAGCGCCGAACCCACGCGGACTATGGTCGAGCCCTCCAGAATGGCAGCTTCGAAATCACCGCTCATGCCCATGCTCAGACCTGGCAGTTTCAGACCGGTCTCGGCCGACAAGGTATCGCGGATCTCCCGTGCACGGGCGAACCAGCCCCGCGGATCGCCATCGGCCGGCGGAATCGCCATGACTCCGAGAAGGTCGAGATGCTCCAACGCTGCGAGAGCGGATGCCGACTCCCTGAGATCGATGCTGGAGAAACCGCCCTTGCTGGTTTCGCCGCCCAGGTTCACTTCGAGGTAAACGGGCGCCTTGCGACCCATTTCACCGGCAATGCGATCCACCGTCTCCGCCAGCCGCAGGGAATCGATGCTGTGGATGCAATGGAAAGTCTGGAGAACCTTGCGAACCTTGTTGCGCTGCAAGCCACCGATGAAATGCCACTCGATGTCAGCGGGCAGAACCGCGATCTTGGGATCCGCCTCCTGCTGCTTGTTCTCACCGAAAGCAAGCTGGCCGGCGGCGTGGACTTCACGAACCGCCTCCGCCGAAAAGGTCTTCGACACGGCGAGCAGCCGGACCTCCGCCGGGTCGCGCCCCGCGATCCTGCAAGCTGCCGCGATCCTCTCCTGGATCGCGGCCAATCGCCCCTCAGCTCCGGACATCAATGCGAGTCGCTCTTTTGCAGCAGGCCAGCCATCTTGGCACTGCGGGTGACGTCGATCAGGTCGCCCAGGATCGACATTCCTTCGCTCTTCTGGGGATCAAGAGCGCTCGGCCACTTCGGGGTGTCGTCGAGTTCTTCGGTCTCGTCCTTGGCGCGCTTCATGTTGTCCTGAACTTCCTTGGTCGGATCCACCTTGCGGAGGTCGCCGCCCTTGCTCAGGTCATCGAGCGAGATCTTATAGAAGGTCAGATTGTCCTTGTCGGCCTTTTCCATGACCGCAAAACGGTTCCGGCGTTCGGCATTGCGCTCGATCCGGAGCTTGTCGTTTTCACCGATCTCCTTCTCGCGTGAAGCCATGTTCAGGGAGATCTTGTTCTCCTTGATGCGCTCTTTGACCTTGTTGGCTTCGTCATTGATGTAGGCGAAATCCTTTGAGGCGGCCACGCGCTCGGCGCTCTGCTGCGCCAGGCGCGGAATGAAAAGGTGCTCCTTCACCAGCGGCTGGAAATCTCCGGCCTTGGCGATGACGTCGTGCTCCAGCGGGTGGTCGAGGTAGGTCTCGCCGACTTCAAGCACATCCATCAGGCTGGGCAGCTTGATGTCGGGAATCACGCCCAGGTGCTGGGTGGAGGAACCGGACGGACGGTAGAATTTCTGAATCGTAACCTTCAAGGTGCCGGCCTTGCTGCGGGCGGCGAAGAACGGCATCTGGCGGCCAATACCCATCGGTTGCTGCACCGTGCCTTTTCCGAAGGTGGAAGACTCGCCGACGATCACGGCGCGGTTGTCATCCTGCAGGGCGCCGGCAAGGATTTCACTGGCCGAGGCGCTGCTCTTGTCAGTGAGCACGATCATCGGGCCATCATAGATCGGAGTCTTGTTCTCGGACTCCTTCACCTGGACCTTGCCGATGGTGTCCTTCACCTGCACGACCGGGCCGCGGCGGGTGAAGAAGCCGGTCATGCGCTGGACTTCGGAAAGAGAACCGCCGCCATTGTTGCGGATGTCGAAAAGCAGGCCATCGATCGACTCCGCCTTCAGACGCTCGAGCAAGCGCTCGACGTCCACCGAGCAGCGGACCTTGTCGTTTTCGAAGTCGGCATAGAAACTCGGCAGGGTGATGACCCCAAGCTTCATCGGGTCGCCATCGGGACGCTTCATTTCGATGACTTCAGCGCTGGCCTGCTCGTCCTTCAGTTCGACCTTGTCGCGCTGGATGGAAATCAGGGTGGTCTGCCCGGGGGCGCCGCCGGCGGGCTCGACTTTCAAGGTCACGTTCTCGCCTTCCTGGCCGCGGATGAAATCAACAACCTTGTCGATTTTCATGAACATGATGTCGACCATCTCCTTCGGTCCGTCTCCGTCAGGATCCACCGCAAGCACGCGGTCGTTCAGCTTCAGCTTGCACTGCTTGTCGGCAGGGCCGCCGATGACGATGCCCATGATCTTGGTTGCGCCGTCCTCTTCAGCCTTCAGGAGAGCGCCGATGCCGACGAGCTCGTTGCGCATCATGTCGGTGAAGCGCTCCATCTCCTTGGCACTCATGTAGTCCGTATGGGGATCGAACGAGCGGGCGACGGCGCTGAGGAACATCGCGGCGACATCGTCGGAATCCACATCCGTCGTCACGCTGCGGAGAAAGCGTTCATAGCGGAGCGCCAGCTTCTCCTTGGGATCCTTGTCCTTCGCGGTCGGGTCCGGCTTGCCCTGCTCCTTGGCGAGCTTCGCGATCATCTCGCGGCGAAGGGTTTCGGAGAGCATCGCCTCCTTCACCTGCTTGCGCCAGATGTCCATGGCTTCCCCCTCGTCCTTCGGCCAGGAGGCCTTTTTGCGACTCAGGGAAATGGCCTCATCCTTGGTGAAATCGAACTGCTCGGTGGCGAGCAGGCGCTTGGCTTCCGTCACGCGGGCGGTGACGCGGGTGCGGAAGGTGTCATAGATATCCTTCGCCGCCTTCATGCTGTCTTCCTCAAGCAACAACTTCGCGAGGGAATCGCCATAGTCTTTCTTGAAGCGATCGACGTCCTGCTGCGTGAAGTAGACCTTCCCGGAATCCAGCGTCTTCAGGTAATCGTCCAGAAAGCGTCCGCTCAGCTCCGAGAAAGGCAGCTTCGCAAAGTGATTGTTCTGCAGCATGATCGACATCTGCCTGCCGACCTCATCGAAGTTCGCCTGCTCAGCCGATGCGCCAGAAATCGTGCTCGAAATGATGGCCGCGAAGGCGGCACTGCGGATGCGGGACAGATTCATGAGGGAAAAACGAAATGCGGATGTTTCCAGCAGGGAGAGCGTCGCACAAGAGGTCGAAATGTCGATTTTTTAAACCTTTCTGCCACCTCTCCCACCGGGGCATTTCCCGTTCCCCCAAACATTGCAGAAGACTTGCGATTTCCGCGGAATAAACAGGGCCGGCATAAAAAAATCCGCCGGCCCCAAGAGAAGCCGGCGGAGGTCGGAAATCGTCCAGCTCAGCCTCCGGTGAGGGTCTTCTGCGGGACTTCCAGAGTGTCGTTGGGTTTGGCGGGCAGATTCTTGTCCTCATTCTTCGTCAAGTCGATGGTCCGGGCCTTGCCCTCGCGGATGAGGTTCACCCGCTTCATGCTGCCGAACTCCGTTGCTCCGCCGCCAGCCTGGAGCGCCTGATACAGGGTCATGCCGGGATTGAACTTCACCGGCCCGGGCCGCTTGACCTGACCACCAATCGTCAGAACCAATTCTTCCGCACCCCGCTCCGTGGTGGAGGCGATCACCTGCACCTTGGGATCCTTGTAGATCCCGGCGGAACGGTAAGCGGCCTCGATCGCCCCGGACAACTGGGAAGCAGTGAGACCCGCCGCGCGGACCGGACTGGAGAGATTCGGCAGATTGACGGTGCCGCTATCCGAAACGGGATAGACTCCATGAAAGCGCGCCGATTCCTCTGAGGAGACGCCCTTGAGGTCGAGTTCCACCGCCCGCCCGGCGGAAATGATCTGCGGACTCTGGGCTCGCAACGAAGCCACAAGGCAGGGAAAAAGGAGATATTTTCCGATATTTTTCATTGATTTTCAGTTTGTTATGTTTTCCTGGAGATTTGTGAGACCCGCCGCATAGGCACACAAAAAAGCCGCCGGATTCATGGAATCCGGCGGCTCTTGGGTCGTTTACTACGAGAGATTTACAGGGTCGATTGAAGGATGCACCAAGGATCAGCGACCCCAGATGTTCTTCTGAGGAACTTCGATCGTGTCGTTCGGCTCCACCAGGAGGGCCTTGTTCTCGTTCTTGGTCAGATCGATTTCCTTGGCCTTGCCATTCCGGATCAGGCTGACCCGGAACATGCTGCCGAACTCCGTCGCACCACCGCCGGCGGAGACCGCCTGATAGAGCGTCATGCCTTGGGTGTATTTGCGCGGACCGGGGGTCCGCACCTGACCACCGATGGTGATCTGCAGATCGGAGACGGTGTCATCGCTGTTCGTGATGACCTGGATCGAAGGCGTCCGGTAGATCTGGGCGGACCGGTAGGCGGCTTCGATGGTCCGGGCCAGCTGGGAGCCGCTCAGGCCTCCGGCCCGGATCGGACTGTCGAGGTTCGGCAGGCTGATCAGACCGCTCTCGGACACCGGGTAGGTGCCGTTGAACTTGGAGGCCTCTTCGGCCGAAACGCCCTTGATGGTGATGTTGATGGCGCGGCCTGGTGAAATGACCGACTGGGCGGAGAGGCCCTGGACGGCACCCAGGACGCAAGCCATGAGGATGAGAATACGCTTCATACGCTAAGGTAGTCGAATGTTGAGTTCTTCAATACAGATCCTGCTTCGAGTCGCCCTTGCTTCCACGAGGAGCTGGCTTCGTTGCCTTGCCGGCGGCGGGTGAGGTCGTTGGAGGACCCACCTGCGACTCGGCAGGAGCATAGTAGGTGTAGTAGCTGGTGTAGTACTGGTACTGGCTGTCGCTACGGACATCCACGTTGTTCAGCACCACCCCGATCACGTGACCGCCGACGTTTTCGACGGCCTGTTTCACGCGGAGGAGCATGTTGCGCGGCAGCTTGCGGTGCTGCACGACGATCATGGTGAGGTCGACTTCGCTCGCGAGCACGGAAGCATCGCTGACGCCGAGAATCGGCGGGGAGTCCACGAGCACCAAGTCGAAGCGCTGCTTCACGTCCTGGATGAGCTCCGACATGCGGCGGGAGTTCAGGATGCCCGCTGCATCCGCGGGGAGGATGCCGGACGGCATGAAGTAGAGGTTGTCGACCGGCGTCTGGAGAATCACGTCCTCCAGCATCAGTTCGGTGGTCAGGTAGTTGGTCAGACCGACCGAGTTGTTGATGTCGAAGAAGGTGTGAAGGCGGGGACGGCGCAAGTCGGCGTCGATCATCAGAGTGGTGTAACCGCCCTGGGCGCAGATGTAGGCAAGGTTGACCAGGGTGGTCGATTTGCCTTCGCCAGCGCCACCGGAGACCACGGTGATGGCATTGTCTTCGGGGTTCTTGCGGTTGAACTCGATGTTCGTGCGCAGGATGCGGTAGGCCTCGGCGTCCGGGCTCATGCCGCTCTGCTTGTAGAGCACACCGACATCCTTTGGAATGACGGCGAGCACCGGCACCTGCAAGTAGCGCTCCACGTCCTCAAGGCTCTTCACCGAGGTGTCGAGATACTCAAGGAAGAAGGCCACACCCAGGCCGAAGACCAGTCCCAGAACGCCACCGACCGCCAGGTTCACGACGATATTCGGGCTGACGGGAATCGTCGATTCCGTCGGCGCTTCATGAATGATGGTCGGCTGCTGCGTGATGGTCTTTTGGATGCCTTCCGTGATGGACTGGAGTTTCAGCTTCTGAAGCATCTCCGTCTGACGGCGGAAATCGTCGTTGGC
Organism: Akkermansiaceae bacterium; assembly: GCA_028293225.1. Classification (GTDB taxonomy): domain Bacteria; phylum Verrucomicrobiota; class Verrucomicrobiia; order Verrucomicrobiales; family Akkermansiaceae; genus Haloferula. Next base: position 7,134 of record JAQGPE010000313.1, read on the forward strand.
ATCGTCGAAGCTGCTGTCCGCGATCCCGGATTTCACCGCGTCGGCCTTGGTGGTATCCTTGCGAACGCTCATGCGCTTCAGGGTTTCCTTGGCCAGGTCGAGCTTGGCTTTCAGAACGCCGCGCAGGTTGCCCACCGCAGCGTCGAGGTCTTTCTGCATCTGCTCGATCACCCCGCGCTCAGCAATGACCGAAGGGTGGCGCTCACCGAGACCGCCCATGCTCATCATGGCTTCCAGCTTGCGCTTTTCCTCAAGATATTGGGGGTAAAGGGTCTTGACCAGATTGTCCGGCAGATCCAGACCGGCGGCGTAGGCGATCAGCTGGGTGCCATCGTACTGAAGAAGGGTTTCGATCTGGCTCTCAAGCTGGATGCGGCTCTGCTCGGTCTCAACGTAAGCCTTGGCCGCCATTTCAGCAGTCTGGGACTCGGAGAAGCCTCCCGGCTGGCCACTGCCGCGGGCGGAATTGCTATAAATGATCCCTTGGGTGCGGATGATCGTTTGAAGCGCCTGGCGCTTATCTTCCACAATATCTTCCTGGGTCTTCACGGCCTTGCGAAGCTCGTCGATGACCTGCGAATTCGCATCGTCCACCAGCTGGTTGCGGCGGCGGGCGTAGGAGTCAGCCACCTGCTCGGCGATCGCCTTCGCATCCTTGGCGTCATTGCAGCGCACGCGAATGGCGATCAGGGAAGTGCCGCGAATGCCTTCGGCATCCACGATGCCGCGGAGACGGCGTCTCACCGACTCAAGGTCGGTATTCCAGTGATCCACCAGCTGAAGTTTCACAATCGCCTCATCCAGAGTCTTTTGTGATTTAATGACTTCGAACTCGGTAGCGAGGAAGATGGTCTGGTTTTCACCAGAACGATTGTTGGCCGTAGGATCAACGCGGTAGCGCTGCTCGCTCGACTGGACTTGGACGACGGCCCTGCTTTCGTACTTCTTGGGCATCACGTAGGTGAGAACCAAGGCAGACATGAAAGTCAGCAGGAAGGTCAGTAGAATCACGCCGTAGCGATTCTTGATGACCTGCCAGTAATCGACTGCATGGAGGCTGGCTTCCGATGCGTTGTTTGAAGAATTCATGACGGGGACTGAATAGACGTCTTATGGTTAAAAGACCGTCGTCAATCAAACGAAAAACTCCCGCAATGGCGTGCCATTGCGGGAGCTCCGACGTTTCGATTTGTTAACGCTGGTAAGTTGAATTGGTGAATCCGATCAGGAAGCGATCAGAATTCGGCGCGAACACCAACGCTCACACGGCTCCGATCGTAGCTCTGAGAAGGGAAGTCAGAGTCGGAGTTGGTGTAGTTGTAGGAGACCGAACCGGAGAGCAGATCGGTGAATTTCACGTTCAGGCCAATGTAGGCGTTGACGAGATCTTCATCGAATTTGCCGGAGTTCAGCGAACCGGTGCCGGCCACGAGGCGGCCGTCATCGAAGGTTGCTGGGATGTAGTCGATGCCACCGAACAGGCTCAGCTTGTTCGAGATCGCGTATTCCGAGGAAATGCCGATACGAAGAGTGCTGCGCTTGTCGAAGTCGTAGACGTCGCCGGTGGCCACGCCGCGGACGGTGTCATAACCTTCCACGCTGTAGCGAAGGAAGCCACGGATCGAGAGCTGCTGATTGACCTGGGTGCGGGCAGCCACTTCGAAGTAAGGCGAAGTATTGTCGTCACCGCTGTCAGCATCGTGAATCTGAGCACCAGCCTTGGCGGTCACGATCGTGTTCGGGCTGAAGCGATATTCAACGCCGATCAGGATGTAATGATCCTTGTAGTCGGAGGCGAGGCCGTTCGAATCCGTGTTGGCGAAACGGTATTCAGCGGTCGCAACGAGCTGCTGGTTAACCTGGAAGCGGAACTGGTTGTAAATCGACCACGTGAAACGGTCCTGGCTGGACACGTCACCATCGTAATCAAGCCACGTCAGCGTGAAACCGGTGTAGGTAGCGAGGCGCTCCGTCCAGCGGTAGCCGACGGAGTTGTCGGTGGTGGCATAGAGGTATTCGCCGAGCTGGCGGGTGGTGGCGACGCCGACCGAGTAGTCAGGCTCCAGTTCGTAGGAAACGTAGTTCCGGCTGGAGAAGCGCAGGCGCTCGTTGACGCGGTGAGTCCAGTTCAGGGACAGGTGAGCCTGACCGTAGAGGTCATCGGAACCGATGGCATCCGGCGTGTCGAAGTAGTAGATCGCACCGAGGCGCAGCGACACGTCCAGGGTGGACTGGGGGCTGATGCTCACGAACGTCAGGCCCACGAATGGGTTGGCGCTAACCGCTTCATCCTTGTGACCAGGACCAGGGCCGGCCGTAGGGGTCACGTTGGTGTCATAGATCACGTCAACGCCGGCGGTCCAACGAAGTGGAATCGGCTCCTGGGTTTCACCCGGGATGTAATAAAGGTCCGCCGAAGCTGCGCCGAGCGTGGACGCAACAGCAAGGGTGGAGAGAATGGCTTGTTTCATTGGGATGGATGGCTGAGACAAGAAGTCCCGGGTAAAATTAGCGGGCGCTGTCGAAGATCGGGAAATTAATCACCGTGCCCACTGGTGGATTCACGACTGGTGGAACCACTGGTGGCAGACCTGGTGGCAGCGCTGGAGGGCCGCCTGGGGTAGGACCGACCGGGCCTTCGCCTGGGAAATCAAGTGGATTCCAAGCTGGGGACTTCTCCACTGGACCAGCCTTGGAGCTCTTGGAGCTGTAGCTGCGCTCACCCTTGTTCGGGTCAAGGCGGGCCATGACGGCCTGCACGTCGGCAAGCGAGTCAGGAGCGATGGCGACGGCGCACTGGGCGACGAGGCGCATCTTGTCCGGAGCAGCCTTGGAGGCGGTCTCGACGATCGAAGCGATCATCTTCGAGTCAGCCTGGGAGCTCTGGATCGCGGCTTTCACCACTTCGCAGGCGCAATTTGGGTTGGCGGAGACCTGAGCTTCCACGATCTGGAGAACTTCAGAAGGCTTGGCAGAGACTGCGTGCTTCACGGAAACCGCAAGCTTGATGCAGTCCTGATCAGCCATTGCAGCTGCAGGCAGCAAACCCAATGCGGCCGCCACTAGTGCGAATCGAAACGTCGTTTTCATGTCGGGATGTCGGATGTGAATCGGTTGGGAAACTCGGGCAGGAAGCGGGTAGTGGGAATCGAACCCACATAGCTAGCTTGGAAGGCTAGAGCTTTACCACTAAGCTATACCCGCGAACTTGGGAGATCACTAACAGTCACCGGGGGATCCCGGCAAGCTCTTTTTCACATCTTTCTCTAACCTCCGCCGCCGGGAATGCATTGACCCCGTTGAAGAATTTCGCATTGCCAAGGCTCCCCGCCGCGCCTAGTCCGTCTCTGCTTTTGCGACCCTGCGGGTGTAGTTCAATGGTAGAACGCGAGCTTCCCAAGCTTGAGGCGTGAGTTCGATTCTCATCACCCGTACCACCAAGGCCCTCAATGTGACGGGCTTACGTAGAAAAAACCAGTCTTTCTACGTAGTGTCATCGGCTGATGAAGATGCTGCCGGCCTCCGTGAAACGCCACGGGAATTCCTGCCCTCGGTTGATGCCGATCCGCGGACCCGCCACGACCGGCGGCCGCTCCCCGTGGAAAATCCCCCGGCCGCCGCTGGTGAGGAAATCGATTTCGTGATCCGCACCCGAGATCCCCAGAGCCTGCGTCAGCTTTCCAGGGCCGGAGCAGAGGTCGGTGATTCGCACCTTCCGGCGCCTCTCCTGCATTTGCTCGATTC
>JAQGPE010000317.1 GCA_028293225.1 Akkermansiaceae bacterium
TCCTTCACTCGAAAATATTCGCTTCGAAGGTGACCGCGCATGGAAGGCCGGCAAGGCCCTCCGCTATAAATCACTGGGCGAGGGAAAAGCCGTCCTGGGCCTCACACATGATGACCCGGACTTCGTCGTCCGCTCCCTGCGTGAGCAGACTGCCCAGATCTGGAAGTCGAACACGCATTCCAAATCCATTCCCATGCGGGGCATCGAAGCTCCCGGGCTGCTTTCCATCAGCAGGCTTGCGCTTGGCGATAACGCCAAGATCGGCATCTTGGACGCCACCGACGGCTTCAGCCGGACCGTGGGCGCACAGCGCGGTTCCGGCGTCGACATCGATGACGTCTTGTTCGGTCTCCAAAGCGAGGCGGCCGAAAACAAGTTGAGGCTCGAGCTTCTTGATCTTCGGGACTCCGGGCTCGCCGACCTGGACAGCGACGCCGGGGAAGTTGCGGCAGCCCGGCTCCGCTCGAGCATCATGCCGCGGGCCCAGGTCATCGTCGGCTACCAGAAGATAGGGGCCACAGCCTCCGCCCAGCCCCGGTTCGATGAAGTGCGCCGCTCACTTGTGGGTCACATCCACCTCGAGCCTCCGATGAAGTTCGCGGACACAACCCAGTTCGCCCTGAAGTCCAGGATCGCGCTGGAGGCCATCCACTCCGAAGGCATGCTTCCCGTCCCCCCCGGTTTCACCCCGGAGGGCATCCTGAATATCCTTCGTGCCGAGACTGAACTAGACGCTCCGGACGGAGAGGCGGCCGATCCGCTGGGTGGACTCTACCCCGACGAAGTCCTCCTGCTCGCCGCGGAGTCATTGGTCTCCCCATTGGACGGCAAGCGCATCAGAATCGTGAACTCAACCGTTCACTCCCTGACCGGCAAGAAACCCAGCAAGGAGGATCGGGCCGGGCTCGCCGCCGACACGGCGATGAGAGTGGACCGCATCGCACGCAAGTTGGAAGAGGACACCGCTTTCAAGGGGCGCCGATCGACCATTCAGAAGGTCCTGGCAGCTTCAACCCTTAAGCCAGCGCGGCTAAGCCGTCGTCCTGTCCTCGAGATCAGGAACGATGCCATCCGGAAGCTTCGGGCCCAGAAACTCAATCTCGAGGACGTTTCCCACGAGATCTCGCCCGAAGCGGCCGAGCTCGGCGTCCTCGGACTGTACTGCCTTGTTGAGGGAACTTCCCAGATCCCCGGCTCCATGCGGCCACTTCTGACCCGTTCGAGTGCTCGAGTGAACGGTGAATACCTGCCTGAACCTCAGCAGATCATCGAAGAAATGGTGACGTCGGAAATCGGGCTGCAGCAACTCGCCCAGACTATTCTGGATGTACGGGAAGACCGTGTTCCCCGGAAGCTTGTCGAGGGGGATTCCGCGTTCAGCGGGGTCCGGGAAGACAGGGACCTGCTGGACGGCGACGACTTGTACCTCTACAAGCCGGGAAATTGGTCCGCAAAGAAGATCGATACGTCGTCCGATCCTTACGTCGCCCTCACTCTTCACCGGCAGCAAATTGTCGAGGGAGTGAAAGCTCTTCAGTCGATTACCACTAACCTCAAGCGTATCGAATCCCCCGACGGATCCAGCCTGGTCGAGTCGGACGGCGTTGCCCTTGAGGCAGAGTGGAAGATCCTCGATGAATTGGCCTACGACTTCCGCACATGGACCCGGACAGCCGATCGCGTCAGTCCTTCTGTAGTGCCTGTCTCCAATTCCGTTGACGAGGACGCTGATGACGAAGAGGGGACGGACCTCGGAGACGACTCTTCCGACGACAACACCCTCTTCGACGATGGTCTGGTCTCTAAGTAGCCTTCATCTTCCAGGCCTGAATGGCCAGGATCCGCGCCCCTGATCGGAAGTGGCGAGGAGCACCGCGTTGGGCGCGGTGCTCCTTGCCACAAACATCGGCCCGAGCACCCTAGGTGGCATTGCACCGTGTCCAACCCGCTTGTAAATGTTTATGTCGATGGCTTCAACCTCTACTACGGCAGCCTGAAGGGCTCAGACAATAAATGGTTAAACCTTCAGGGAGTTTTTGAGGACCTTATGCCGGGGTTTGAAATCAAGCGCATCCGGTACTTCACCGCGCGGGTCAAAGCCCGGCCAGACGATCCCCAGGCAGCCGTACGCCAGGGAGCATACCTGCGGGCGCTCGATACCTTGCCCAAGGTCTCAGTCCATCTGGGGCAGTTCGCTGTCACAACGACTCGCATGGCCCTGGCCGACGAGACCGTTGTTCCGCGCACTGTGGAGGTCATCAAGACGGAAGAAAAAGGCTCTGATGTAAACCTGGCCGCCCACCTGCTTCTCGACGCTTTCCGTGATGATGCGGACATCTATCTCGTGGCCAGCAATGATTCAGATCTGACCGAACCGCTAAGGATGGTGCGGGAGGAACTAAACAAACACGTCGGCATTGCCAAAACACATGCTCGTATGAGCAAGTCCTTGCTGCGGTGTAAACCGGATTTCACAAGAGACATCCGGGATGGTCTCCTGCGATCAAATCAGTTCGAAGACATCATTACGGATGATCGGGGCATGAAGATCCATAAGCCGAACGATTGGGTGTAGGCCTTAAAAAGCGGAGACCCCTTACGGGGTCTCGCGGCCAGCCGCCGAAGCAACTGGGGGTATACCCCAACTATATCCGTAAACCTGTGCCCAATGTCAATCCAACACAGCCATATCCGCCTTCCTTGGGTAGTCGCGACCCTGCAACGGCCATGGAACGACCGGGCAACACCGTAGGGACAGCGGCCAAAACTTCGTAGACAGAGCAGCGTCAGGGGTCAGGAACCCTGCGGCGGCGCGTCCGGGACCCAACAACGGGCCGGGCAGCGGACGCCCGAAAGCAGTGTCTGTGAACCGGCCCTGCCCGCGCGTCGTCCGGGAGGGCCATGGCAGGATAGGTCCATTATGAACAGGCGGTTGCGGCGCGCCCCGGACGCGGAATGGGTGCTGATGTACCGGCTCGGGCTGAGTCGGGCCCGCATCGGCGCCCTCGTGCGCGTCCCGCCCGCCGCCGTCGGATACCATCTAGCCATCGCCCGGCGCCAGGACCCGGGCCTCGAGGCCGAACACCAGGTTGCCGCCGGCGCCGCATCAGGTCCTCACCCCGCCCCCAAGGGCCTCGCCCGCCTGGATGAGGTCATCAGCTGGGTCCTGACCGGGGGCCGGTTCCCTGACAGCCGTTCCAGGGACCGGGGCGAACGGTCCATGGCGCGGTGGTTGTCCGGCCGCGGGCGCGAAGCAGCCGAGGGGACCCTGAACCCGGCCTACAGCGCCGGACTCGCCCAAATCCCCGGGTGGGCCGACAACCGAAGGGAAGCCACGGACGAAGCCCGCTGGCACCAGAGACTCGGCCAACTTATGGCCTACCGGGAGGAAGGCAACGACTGGCCCCGCCACCACGACTCCGACTCCGACCGTGAACACACCCTCGGAGTGTGGATCCACACCCAGCGCTACAAACGCCGCCGCGGCGAACTCAACCCCGTAAGACTCAAGCTTCTGGACGACGCGGTTCCCGGCTGGCAGCTCGGAAGGACACGGGGCCGCCCTCCCCCGCGGTGACCGGGAAGGTTGTGCCCCTTGGGGCAGGCTGAGCCGTGGCGCAGCTCAAGGCTGGGCGGTTTCTAATCATCGTCTCAACAGGTTGGATTTGAAGTTAACAGAATCCCTGATTAGTCATCGAAGACACAGCCGGCGTCCGTCAAACGAACGACAGGTGCACCGAATGCCGCCTCAACACCGGACGTTTCTAAAGCTCCGAATAGTGTGCTATATAAGGCCCGGGACTTCCCCTTGGCTTAGTAAGGCAGTCGCTAAAAGGCCAACTCAGTAACGGAACGCTCGAGGATCTTTGGAACAACAGCAGCAATGCTCATTGATATCAAAGCACGGGCGGGGTGGCCGCTGGCGTGATCTACTGCGCCGCCGCAGCCGCCGCCGCATACACATCAGCCGGCATCGGCCGGTGCAGCTTCCAGGTGATCGCAATCGGCTTCTCGCCCGTATGCTGCACATAGTCCACCTGCCCGAGGCATTTGTAGGGAACAGTCAGGCCAGTTTCGTCCTCCGAGGTACCCCGGGTGAAGATCAGGATCCTCGAGTCGTGCGCAGCGCGGTCCAGGTACCGCTTGCCGGTCGGGCTTACCGGCGACGTCGCATTCTGCGATTCCCAGTGGAACAGCTCGGGGCTGATGGCGTAGTCCTTGTACATGGTCGTGGCCGAGCGCTTCTTGTCGTCCTTGTTGAGCGTGACGAAGAAGGCGTCGGTGGAGGTCGCCGGGCATCAGGCAACGCCCTGCACGTTCTTGCCGAGCTCCAGTGACCCGTATTGCAGCGCCGCCAGGATCTCCTCGCGCCGGTAGGTTGCGTGCGACAGCAGCGGAACGTGCTGCAGCCCGGCGCCCAGGCCCTTGGCCGCATGCCTGGACGCGGCCACGCCGAGCTTCACGAGCTGGCGGATCTCGCTGCAGACAAGCTGATAGCCGCGCACATGGTCCAGACCGGCGTCGTACGTCTGGAAACCGCCGCCGTCGTCCCACAGCGGTTGAACCGCAGCTGCGCCTTGATGTTGTCCAGCACTACTTTCTGCGCCACCCGGTCCAGCACGATTTGCGAACCGGACGGCAGGTAGGGAAATTCGTCCTCGACAGCCTTTTCCAGCTCCTTGCGACAGTAGCCGGTCAGCGCCCGGTAGCGCAGATCGAAGCGGAACTCGCGACGTTGCTGGCCGATGAAGTCCATGACGGTCAGTACGGCCTTGCCCTCGGCACGGCGCAGCCCGCGCCCCAGCTGCTGGAGGAAGATCGTGGCGCTCTGCGTGGGCCGGAGGAGCAGGATGGTGTCCACCTGCGGCACGTCCAGGCCTTCGTTGAAGAGGTCGACGGCGAAGATGCAGTTGATCTCCCGTGTGCGGAGCCGCTCCAGCGCCTCCGCGCGGTCGTCGTCGTCGGTGCTCCCGTCGACGGCAACGGAGGCGATGCCGGCGCGGTTGAAGACCCCGGCCATGTAGTGGGCGTGCTGGACCGAGACGCAGAAGCCGATGGCCCGCATCTGCTCCGTGCTGGTGACTTTGTCGCGCAGCTCGCGGATCACCTTGGCGGCGCGGGCGTCGTTGCCGGTGTAGAGGTTGTTCAGCTGCGCCGTGTCGTAGTTGCCGCGCTTCCATTCCAGCTGGCTGAGGTCGACGTCGTCCGAGACACCGAAGTAGTGGAACGGCACCAGCAGATCGGCGTCCAGGGCGTCCCAAAGACGCAGCTCGCTAGCGGTGCGGCCGTCGAAGAACTGCTTAGCGACGTCGACGCCGTCGCCGCGTTCCGGCGTCGCGGTCAGCCCGAGGAGCTGCTGCGGCTGCAGGTGGTCCAGCAGCCGGCGGTAGGTGGGCGCCATGGCGTGATGGAATTCATCGATCACCACGACGTCGAAGAAGTCCGGTGCCAGCTGTTCGATGCCCAGGGATGACAGCGACTGGACGGATGCGAAGATGTGCTTCCACTGCACGGGTTTGTGTTCCCCGACGGAGAGATCGACCAAGGCGCCGTCCTGCATGACGTCACGGTAGGTGCGCATGGCCTGCTTGAGGATTTCCTGGCGGTGGGCGACGAAGAGCAGCTTCAGGTCTTTGCCTGCCGCTTCGCAGAGTCGTTTGTAATCCAGGGCGGCGATAACGGTCTTGCCGGTACCGGTGGCGGCGACCAGGAGGTTGTGGTTGAAGCCCTTGAGCCGCTCGGCTTCGAGGTCTTCGAGCATCTCCTCCTGGTGCAGGAAGGGCTGAAGCTCGAGGCCTGTTGCTGCCCCGGGGACGGCTGTTCGCCGGCCGCCGTTGCGTTCCAGCGCGGCGTCCAGCTTTTCGCCGTCGCGTTCCGGGTCGTAGCTTTGGAAAGCGCGCTGCTCCCAGTAGCTGTCGAAGGTGACCTCAAACTTCTGCAACAGCGTGGGTGTGCCGACGGCGCTGAGCCGGACGTTCCATTCGAGGCCGTCCAGCAGGGCAGCCTGGCTGAGGTTGGAGCTGCCGACGTACGCGGTGTCGAATCCGGAGTCCCGGCGGAACAGCCAGGCCTTGGCATGCAGTCGCGTGGCCTGGGTTTCGTAGTTGATTTTCACCTCGGCGCCGTAGCGGTTAACGAGTTCGTCGATGGCGCGGCGTTCGGTGGCGCCCATGTAGGTGG
>JAQGPE010000320.1 GCA_028293225.1 Akkermansiaceae bacterium
ACTCAAGGAGAGCCTCGGCGGCCTTGGGAATCTGGTTGTTCTCCGCTTGAACGTCGCCGCACAGCTTCTCGGCCTCTCGAAGGCTCAGGCGGGGCGCATCCTGCCATCGGTCGAACTCGGACCGAACTCCGCAGGCGTGACGCTCGGCGACCTTCAGCACGCCATCGCGTCCCGCAGGAAGGTCACAGATCGCACGAGAGGAGGTGCCCGGTGAATCCTAGTGACCAGTCAGGTTCTTCCGAACCATCTCAAACAGCATCAATTTCAGTGCCTCCATCGTCCACGCGCCTCCCGTCTGAAGCACCTTTGTCTTGGCTTGCTGCCACAGCGTTTCAGAGCGAGCCGCGTCCAGGAACTCATGACCAGCCCACGTCAGCCTTTCAACTGTGGCTAGAACAACACTGCCTGTTGATCGTCGGGTCAGTCGGGCTCTTAGAAGACCGGCTTCTTCAGCTAATTCGATGTGATACATCAGTTGCTCTGATTCTTGGGTGCCCCGCGCCTTCCCAAGCGAGCCGTCCTCAGTGCGCTGGAGAATTTCGCGAATCAGGTCCATATCCCGCTTCATCGGAAGAAGTTGAAGCGAAGGACGAAGCGGGTCAAGGCGAGGACGAACCTCGCGTGTCCGCTGAGGTCATCGCGAAGCGATACTCTGTGAGCCCACGCAGCGTCTTGAACTGGAAGGATGAGGGCAAGATTCCGTTCATCAAGATCGGCCGGACAATCCGCTTTATCGAAAGCGCGGTGGTCGCTGCCCTGGAGGGACTGCCCGAATCGAAAGAGTTCCTCCCAGCGGACCGAACCAGAGGAGGTGCCCGGTGAACGCCGATGCACTCGAACCCTCATGGCTCGACGAGGTCCCTGTCACCAAGCCGCCGTTTAAGGTCGGCGATGTGCTGGAGCGTCCCGACCGCGAGGATCTCCGATACTACCGGATCATTCAGGTCACTGAAGACGGCCAGAAGATCATGACCGGCGCCGCGCTCGGTGTCATCGAAGGGGCGAACGCTCCGAACATCGCCAAGGCGATCTCAGCATGAACTCGCCCGCCCCGAAAGGCCGGCCGCAGAAGGCCAAAAACCAGCACCCGAAGCGCGCCGGCCGCAGAGAGCCGGAACTGTTTTCCGATCGATACTCCTGGCCGCTTTTCCGGCGCGCCTGTGACCGGTTCCTCACGGATCGCGGTCTCACTCCCAACTGATTCAAAAGACCTGAAAAAGGCAAATCACGCACGAACTACGCCCAAAAATATGGACCTGACCACTCTCCCAGAAGCAGCGCTCGCCCTCGCCGAGAAATACGGAATCGAGATCGATATCTCCTACAAGGGCCGCCCGTCCACCACCCCATTTCCGGATGCTAACAACTACTTCGTGATGGGCGGCGAATACAGCGCCAAAGACCCACGCAACGAGGCGTTTTGTGTCAGTGGTTCAACCCTCGCTGAAGCTGTCGAGGCCTTCATCGAAAAGAAGGACGCCCGCCTCACGATCGACCCTCTTGACTCCCTCCGCAAGCAGGCAGCCGAGGCAGGCATGGAACTGGTGCCCGCCGGTCGCCCGCTTGATCTCGAAACCTCCACCGCCGCCCAAGGATGAGCGCGGCCACCACCTACGCCACCCGCGCGGTCATGATGCTTGTTTGCGCCGTGCTCTTCTCCTTCGCGGCCATCGGCGCCGGACTCACTGGCAGTCTCACTTTTGCCGCTGTCGGCGGGTCGGTGGCCTTTGTCTGCCTGTTCATTGCCTGCCGCTTCGCTCGCCAGTGCCGCAACCTTTTCAACCGCCACCAATGAGCCCGGCCCAGATCCTCGAACGCGTCATCCAACGCATCCCACACCCGCGCCTCATCAACAGCATCGACCTCACGAAAGGCGACTCGGTCCGCTTCTCGTGGCGAGGCACGCAATTCCGGGTCGGACCGCAACTCAACGTCGAGGAGGTCCAAGGCGGCCTCCTCGCATCCACCGCTCAAGCCATCCTCCTTCAAGCTCTTCTCACCATTTCCTGACATGACCACCGCTCTCAAATCACCTCCGAAAACCACCAGCCTTGCCTCGTTGCAGGACACGGCGACACGTCTCGACGAGATCGCCAACGGCTCCGGGATCGATCTTTCCACCGGCAGCAGTTTTGCCCAAGCGATCACGACGGCGACCGGCATTATCCGGCTCCGGCAGGAACTCACGCCGCAGATCATGGAAGAGGTCTTCCTCCCCCTAATGAATTCGAAGCTCGGCTTTCGCACCGACAAGGATCCGAGCCGCGGCTATCGCGGCGAGCCCTACCCGATGGAAACCGTGCGAGAATGCATCATCGAAGCGACGCTCCGCGGGCTCCCCTCCGTGGGCAACTGCTACAATATCATCGCGGGAAATGCCTACGTGACGAAGGAGGGTTTCTGGTTCCTGCTCGGAAAACGCACGGCCGGCCTGACGGACTTCAAGATCCTCGTCGGGGTGCCGAAGATGATCAAGGCCGCCGGCGATGCCCGGAACGCTTCCGATGAGGAAGCGAAGGGAGCGCTCGTCACGTGCTCCGCTTCCTGGAAGCTCAACGGCACTCTTGACCGTCTGGAGCGCGAAATTCCGATCCGGGTCAATGCGATGATGGGCGCGGACGCGATCATGGGGAAGGCGGAGCGGAAGCTCCTCGCCGCGGCACATGCTCAAATCACTGGCACCGTTCTTGGCGACGCCGACGCGGCGGAGGCTGAGCCCTCGATGCGGACCGTGACGCCAACCACTACAAGCCAGGTTCCGACCGGCGAGGGATTCACGACGACGGAGCCGGTTGAGCCGGAGCCGCCGACGGAGAAGCCTGTGACCGCTGCCCCGACCCGCTCCGCCGATCGGCCAACCGCGAGCGCGTCGGACGCATCGCCTGAAGCCGGATCGATCCTCGCGTATTACGAGAGCGTCCAGGTCAAGCGCAGCAAGCCTGACGCTCCAAATCCATGGGTTCAATTCGCTGTCAGTATCTCGATTCCTCTGGGACCTTCCCGCGTTGTCTTCACGGATAACGAAGCGATCGGAAATGCGATCGCCGATCTCGAAGAAGGCGCACGCATCCGGCTTTGGCTCGTGAAGGACGGCAAGTTTATCGAGCGCTTTGAGACCGCCTCGGAAGGAGGTGCAGCGTGAGCAAGTGCAAGAGAAACCGAACCCCGCAGGCCCAAGACAGTTGGGCACGGGTCGAGCTTTACCGCTGGCAGCATGGTAATCTCCCTGGCGAAGCAGGCACACGGGAGAAGCCGCTCAGCGTCCCCGCCGGACTGGAAGGGATGGCCGCCGCGATTGAAAAGCGCGACGCGGCCAATTTCCCAAGCCCATTCAATGTGATGATGGTGCTTCGCTTTGCTGCGAAGCTCCTCCGGGAAAGGGGGGAAGCTTGAACCCCTGGCCATCTATCGGAGTTCACTACGGACTCACCCATGAGCAATACTTCGCGCCGGATCACTTCCGCGGCATGCGGATTTTCTCGAAGTCGCTCGGCGGGCAGTTCGCGGGCGATCCGTCCGTCTGGAAAGCTCTGGACGACGAGGGGAAAGCGGATCCTGACTCGGATTCCATCTCGTGGGGGACGCTGGTCGATCTCCTAGCCTTCCGCCCGCATGACTTCGAGCGAAGCTATGCCGTCGCCCCCGCGACCTATACCAGCGCGCCGGCGGGAAAGGTCGCTCTGACGAGCGAATTTCCGGGCGAGTGGAACGGTCGCAAGGCCGATTGTCGGAAATGGAAGAACGAGCGCGAGGCGGAAGGCTTCACGGTCATGACGGTCCAGGAGGCCGAAGAAGCCGCCACGCCGAAGCTCTGGAACTGGAATTCTGCGACGTGTCAGCATTGGGCGAAGGACATTCGCACCGAGCGGCCCGGATGCCAGATCGTGACAGATGCCGACATCGCCGATGCACGGAAGGCCGTTGCCGTGCTGCAGGCGCACGCCGGGTATCAGGAACTCACCGCGGGGGCCGCCTTCCAAGTTGCCATGCTGGCGCTGTACCTCGGCCTGCCGGTGCGGGCGGCGCTCGACATCCTGCCGGCGGCTGAAGGTCCCTTCGGTGACGCTCTGGCCGATCTCAAAACGT
>JAQGPE010000322.1 GCA_028293225.1 Akkermansiaceae bacterium
CCCAGAATGAGCGGGGCGACGTGGAATCGCACCGCGTCGGACCATGCGGTGCCGTCCGCCTCGCGGTTCTGACTGCCCCAGCCGACCGCCTGGCCGGAAATGATGCCCAGGACCATGAAGGTGTGGGCCACCATGATGCAGGGGGCGAGCAGCATCGAAAGCAGCGTCTCGAACAGCACTCCGAGCGTCAGCGGGATGAACCCGCCGAAGGATTTCCGCAGCTTCGAATTAAACACCGTGCCGATGTAAGCCAGGATCTTCGGCGCGAAGAGCATGCTGAAGACGAAGATGATCAGCGCAAATCCCTGCCACTGGGCGGAGATATGGAGGTGGGTGATTTTGCTCACCCAGCCGGCCGGTGCAGGCAGGGAGCTGAGCTTGCTGATCATCCGGTCGTAGGCCAGCCAGGTTCCGAAAAGCAGGAACAGGAACCACAGCGGGCTGCCCAGGTAGGCCATGATGCCCATGAAAAGGTGCATGCGCACCGTCAGCGGCAGCTTGCGGGCGAAGATCAGCCACATGTGCTGGAGATTGCCCTGGCACCAGCGGCGGTCCCGTTTCAGGTGATCGATGAGGGTCGGCGGAGCCTCCTCGTAGGTGCCCTGGATGTCCCAGGCGAGCCAGACTTCCCAGCCCTGGCTGACCATCAGCGCGGCTTCGACGAAATCGTGGCTGAGGATCTTTCCGCCGAAGGGCTCGCGGCCCGGGAGGGCGGGCAGTTCGCAGAATTCCGAGAACGGCTTGACCCGGATCAGGGCGTTGTGGCCCCAGTAGCTGCCGCCGCCGAGCTGCCAGTAGTTCAGCCCGCGGATGAACAGCGGCCCGTAGAGGCGCATCGCGAACTGTTGCAGGCGGGTGAAAATCGAAGTGCCGCGGATCAGTTTCGGCGGCGTCTGAAGGATGCCCAGACGCGGGTAGGCCTCCATGGTGCGGACCATCTTTACGATGTCGCCGCCGTCCATGAGGCTGTCGGCGTCCAGCACCACCATGCCCTCGTAGCGGCCGCCCCAGGTGCGCACGAAGTCACCGATGTTGCCCGCCTTGCGGTTGTCGTTGATCTTGCGGCGGCGGTAGTAGATGTGCCCGAAGCCGTCCAGGTGGCGGCAGAGATTCGTCCACGCCGCCTCTTCCTGGACCCAGAGGTCGAAGTCGCGGGTGTCGCTGAGAATGAAAAAGTCGAACGAGGCGAGATGCCCGGTGGCCTTGATCGAGTCGTGAATGGCCTCGATGCGCGCGCAGAAACGGGAGCAATCCTCATTGTAGACCGGCATCACCACCGCGTAACGCCTGACGATCGGGCCGGTCTGGCCGGCGACCAGATCGGTGATGCGGACCGCACTCTTACCGCCGCGCAGAATGTCCCAGGCACCGAAGAAGGCGTGGAAGCTGCCGAGGATCAGCAGGCCGTTGAGGATGAAGAAAATCCCCAGGATCGGACCATGCGCGCGGTGCAGGCCGTTGCGCCAGAACAGATCGCCCAACCAAGCCGTGGCGACGATATTCAGCAGAATGACGATCGCCAGAAAGATGAACCGGCGGAATTGACTCCGGAAACGGCTGAAGAACGGTTGCCCGGCGGTGCGCGGGTCTGTCGGCTGGGTTTCCATCAATCAGAAGAAAATGAAATACAGGGCGAAGGCGATCAGCGCCAAGAGGATGGCGGCGAACATCTTGCCCATGATCGGGCGGCGATCCATGGTCTCCCACCACTGCGCGGCGCTGGATCCGATCACGTTCAGTTCCAGCGGCTTCGGCACCATCGTCAGCTGCGCGAACTGCGGGCCCGCGGCGAGGTAGGACTTCCGCATGGCTTCGACGAACGCAGGCGGCCAGGGCTGCGGAGCGAGAAAAACACCCTGCCACTTGCCGGGCATGTCCGCGAGCAGCAGTGCCAGACGGCCGCGGGCTGCCAGGCGCCGGTTTTCGAGAGGCTCGTTCAGGACGCTCTGGGTCCAGCTGGCGATTTCCGTCAGCGCTTCTTCCATCGCCAGGACACGCGCCGGCTTGGCCGGTTCATTCACGCGCCGTGCGGAGGCCCGCCACAAAATGCTGCGTACCAGTTCCGCGACCAGCAGACGGTTGCGGAGGCGGAGCGCCTGCAGATAGGCCTCCACCGCAGCGTAGGCCTCCTCCCACTCGCCGAGTTCCGCCTCGGTCAGCGGGCGCAGGGTTTCTAGGGGGTGAGTCGGTAAGCCCATGTTTCGGTAAGGAAATCTTCGCCCTTTTTCAGACAACAGCGGAGTTCGACCGGCCCGATGTCAGCCAGTTTTCCGCCTTCAGCGGCAGGAGCAAGCTGGAAGCCAACCCGCCAGCGATTATCCGGCAGCGGTTGTACCGCGACTCCCTGGATTTTGACCTTCTCGGCAGCGGGGCCCTTGGCTTCGACCAGGGCGGAGGGAGCGTCGCCCTTCCAGTTTTCGAGCTGACCGCCGGCGAATTCCACCACCACGGTGCGCTGCTCAGGCTGCCAGGCATGGACGCCGGTGCGGGTCGCCACCACGCGGCCACCGGCCTGGGCGGGATCTTCCGCCATCGTCCAATGCTGCTTGTAGATGAATTCCAGGCGTTCGCCGGGCTGAGGAGCGTGGGCAGGCTCCCACATCGCCACGGTATTGTCCGAAAGCTCGTTGGTGGTCGGGATTTCCATCAGCATCACCTTGCCGGGGCCCCAGTCGTTGGTCGGCTCGATCCACAGGGAGGGGCGCTGGTGGTAGGCGGCTTCGCCATCCTGATAGGAGGCGAAATTGCGATCGCGCTGCAGCAGGCCGAAGCCCTTGCACTGATCCATCGCGAAGAAGCTGAACTCCAGGTTGCCGGAGTCGTTGGTGGTCGGGCGCCAGATTTTCTCGCCGGAGGCCATCTTGATGGAGAGTCCGTCGGAGTCGTGAACCTCCGGGCGGAAGTCGTCGAAGCGGCGGCGGGAGTTCTCGCCAAACCAGAACATGCTGGACATCGGCGCGATGCCGAGGCGCTTCACAGCTTTGCGCGGAAAGAGGACCGCACGAACGGTCATCACGGTGTCGTCACCCGGCTGGATGATGAAACCGTAGGCGCCAGTGAAGGATGGGCCGTCCAGCAGCGCGTAAATCAGCTCCATCTTGTCCTCGGGCCGCGGCTTGTGCAGCCAGAACTCCCGGAAGGACGGGAACTCCTCGCTGACGCCTTCAGCGCCGGTATCGACCGCGATGCCGCGGGCGGAGATGCCGTATTTCTGGCCTTTGCCTAGGGCGCGCCAGTAGCTGGCGCCCTGGAAGACCGCCAGCTCGTCGAAGTAGTTCGGCTGATTGAGCGGCGCGTGAATGCGGAAACCGGCGAAACCGGCGTCCGGCGGCAGGTCGCCGTGGTCGGAGACCAGCGGGCCGTAGTCAAAGAAAGCATCGGCCAGACGGATCTGCTGCTGATGGCTCTCGGTGAAGTCATTCAGCTTCACCGGCTCCCGGAAACTGTACCCGGGATGGAAGAGCATCGCCCGAAAGGGGAGATTCTCCGCCGCCCACAGCGCCTGGTCGGGCTTGAAGCGGATATCCCGATACTGATCGTAGGTCAGGTTCTTCATCCAGTCCGGCAAGGCCTCCTTGTCCGGAGCCGAGTACGGCTGCGCGGCGAGATCCTTTGCGCGGTTTTCGATGTCGGCAAAATTCACGTTCTCACGGTCCCATGTCTGGGCCGTGGCGATAGACGACACAAAGGCCGTCGCGATGATGGAAAGCACACAATGGCGCACACCTCAGCGGATAGACATTCACCGCCAGCTGTCAATCCGCGGCAGCCATTCTCCCGTAGGAAAATGGCGCATCTTTCATTTCACGGGGTCAATTTCTCGTAAACGTGAGAATTACGGCCCTGGACGCGGAAATAGCTTGTCCAACAAGGCAAAGAGAGCGGGGTAATCGATTTTGGCGTGATGACGGCGGTCGAGGGGCAGTTCGGGTAGAACGAGCACCTCCGGGATCCCCAGATTCTGCGCGGCTTTCTCGATTT
>JAQGPE010000365.1 GCA_028293225.1 Akkermansiaceae bacterium
TCTTGGATTGCGATGATAAATCGCGATCTGCGTAGCTGCACGCTCATATAGATAAATGTCGTATCTTGAAATGCGATGCCACAAATTGAGTAAATATCTAACCGTATAACTGGCATGTGGCACAAAACAAGCATTCTCAGCCTCCGTTGGTGATCTCTGCGATCGCGCCACACGAAACAGGAACCTGACTATGAAAACAAAATCCAGTCGCATGCGACTTGTCACTCCGCTCCTCGCCCTCGCTCTCACCGCTGGCGCAGTCCAGGCCGGAGGCGAGACCGAAACAAAAACCGCTCCAGTCACTCCACCGAAGGAAGACGCCTTCTCCGGAGTGCTGAATCTTGACTTCAACACCCACTTCATCTCCTACGGCAACGACGCCTGGAAAGATGGCAGTTCGATGTCCGATCTGGGCTTCAATCCCTCCCTCGAATTCTCCCTGGCCCTGCCGGCGAACTTCACCGCCACCCTCGGCACCTGGTGGGACGTGAATGACAAGGGCGTCTCACCGATCGGTGGCAAGATCCAGGAAATCGACGTCTGGGGCGGCCTCGCCTACACGTTCAATGATTTCACCATCAAAACCACCTACCAGGCTTGGAACTACGGCAGTTCCACCGAGGACATCCTCGACGTCGGCCTCTCCTACAAGTGCTTCCTCTCGCCCTCGCTGACCATCCACAACCGCCTCAACGCCGGCTCCGCCGCAGGCAGCTTCACCGGCGCCGGAGTCTTCGATCCGGGCGATGAAGGCACGGTCCTCGTCGGGGCGATTTCCTGGGGCTTCGATGCCGGTCCGGTCACCATCGCCTTCCCGCTGAATGTCGCTTACTTCTGCACGGATAGCTACCACGCCGTCAACGCCGACTCCGGCTTCGGCTTCGGCTCCGTCGGCGCCACTGCTTCGGTGCCATTCTCCTTCATCGATCCCACCTATGGCAAGTGGTCCCTCCACGGCGGACTGACTTACTACATCACCAGTCGGGACGTGATTCCGAACAACCCGAAGGGCGATTTCCTGACGGCGAATCTCGGTATCACCGTCGCATTCTGATCGGCTTCCCTTTTTTAGCGCATCCGGTTGGCACGGGGAGGCTCTCTATCTTCGTCGGAAGATACCGGCCTTCCCGTGCATTGCTCCCATTCTCTTAAATCACTCACATTCTCATAACTCCGCAAACCCCATG
The DNA here is from genome assembly GCA_028293225.1 of Akkermansiaceae bacterium. Classification (GTDB taxonomy): domain Bacteria; phylum Verrucomicrobiota; class Verrucomicrobiia; order Verrucomicrobiales; family Akkermansiaceae; genus Haloferula. Next base: position 1,188 of record JAQGPE010000365.1, read on the forward strand.
ATCTCTCGAATCCTTAAGACAGCACTTGCCGCTGTCGCCATCTCCGGTCTCACCGCCAGGGCCGCGGACACCGTCAAGGTCGGCGTCCTCCATTCCCTCTCCGGCACCATGGCCATCAGCGAGACCTCGCTTCGTGACGTGCTGCTCTTCACCTTCGACGAAATCAATGCCAGCGGCGGTGTCCTCGGCAAAAAGATCGAGCCGGTCGTCGTCGATGGCGCTTCGAACTGGCCGCTCTTTGCGGAGAAAGCCAAGCAGCTCCTCGACCAGGACAAGGTCGCCGTCACCTTCGGCTGTTGGACCTCCGTCAGCCGCAAATCGGTGCTTCCCGTCTTCGAGGAAAAGAAAGGCCTGCTCTTTTACCCCGTGCAGTACGAGGGCGAGGAAATGTCCCACAACATCTTCTATACCGCCGAGGCCGTCAACCAGCAGGCCACCCCGGCCGTCGATTACCTCCTCGCCGAGGGCAAAAAGAAATTCTACCTCATCGGTTCGGACTACGTCTACCCGCAGACCACCAACCTGATCCTGCTCGAGTATCTCCTCAGCAAGGGCGTGCCCCTCGAAAACATCGGCGGCGGCTTCACCAAGGACTCCACCGGCAAGATCATCTCCGCCGGCAAATACACCCCGTTCGGCCACACCGACTACCAGCAGATCGTTTCGGAAATCAAGCAGTTCGCCGCTTCCGGTGACGCCTGCATCATCAGCACGCTGAATGGCGACACCAACGTCCCTTTCTTCAAGGAATACGCCGCCGCCGGCCTCACCGCCGAGACCGCCCCGGTTGTGTCCTTCTCCATCTCGGAGGATGAATTCCGCGGCCTGCCCGCCAAGCAACTGGTCGGCCAGCTCGGTTGCTGGACCTACTTCCAGTCGATCAAAAGCCCTGCCAATGCCAAGTTCACCAAGAACTTCCAGGCCTGGCTCGCCAAGTCCACCGTCCCGGGCATCGTCAAGGAGGGCCGCGTGACCTGCTCGCCCATGGTGCTGTCCTATGACGGCGTCTACCTGTGGAAGGCCGCGGTTGAAAAGGCCGGCAGCTTCGACGTGGAGAAAGTCACGGCCGCCCTCGAATCCGGCCTCTCCTTCGACGGCCCTGGTGGCAAGGTGACCACCCAGAAGAACCACCACCTCACCAAAAACGTCTTCATCGGCGAGTCCCGCGCCGACGGCCAGTTCAAGATCCTCAAGGAATTCAAGAACGTGGTCGGCGAGCCCTTCCTGAAGGGCACCTTCAAATGATCCGTCTCAGGCGATTTTCTTCGGTTCGGTAAGTCGTTGTTTGTTGTCATTGGGAGAGCCCCGTCCGGATTCCGGGCGGGGCTCTTTTTCTGCCGGGAGGCATCGTTTCCGGGCGGGGCAGGGGACCTGCGCGCTCTCGACAGGATCCTCCGGTCTCTCTATCGCTCCGGCAGCAAACGCCCGCGTCACGTCTTCCCTTCCACCCTCGCCGATGTTCCCGCCCGAAGTCCTCCTCGCCTACGTCGGCGCGTGCCTGATCATCATCATCTCGCCCGGGCCCGACAACATTCTCTCCATCAGCCGCGGCCTCAGCCAGGGCCACCAGGCCGCCTGTGTGTCCTCCGTCGGCGCGGGCCTCGGCATCGTGGTCCACACCCTCGCCGCGGTCTTCGGCCTCGGCCTCCTCATCCAGACTTCGCAGTCGGCCTTCTGGATCGTGAAAATCGCCGGCGCCTGTTATTTGATCTGGCTCGGCATCAGGGCGCTCCGCTCCGGCGAATTGATCTCCTTCGCCCCCGCCGCCCGGAAGTCGCTTGGAGCCATCTTCCGCACCGGCTTCCTGTCGAACGTTCTCAATCCAAAGCCCAGCCTATTCGTGCTGGCCTTCATTCCCCAGTTCGTCAGCGCACAGCGCGGTTCGATCCAGATGCAGATGCTGGTCTACGGGGTCATCTTCGCCGTCATGACGGCTGCTCTCTTCTCGACCATGGGCTGCTTCGCCTCCCAGCTGACCGGGTTTCTGCGGCGGCGCCCGAAAACCAGCACCGCTCTGAATACCGGCGCGGGTCTCACCTTCATCGCCTCCGGCCTGTCGATCCTCGCGATCCGCCAGCGCCCCTGACCTCCGGGTCAGCGGAAAGGGAAGGGAAGGAAAAGGAAGGGGTTTTCGCAGGGGTGAAAACCAATTGCGTCAGGCGGCACGACTTTGCTTGCGCTGAAAGGAAACCATTCTTACGAATGGTGGCTTCCGTTTGCTATCTCAAACCCATGAGAGTTCCTCCCTCCCTCCGTCTGGCCGCCCTCTGCGGCGCCTTGTTTTCCATCCTGCTCTCGCATCTTCATGCTCAGGCACTCGTGCGGGTCATGCCCCTCGGTGATTCGATCACCTACGGCATGGGCGCCGGGCCCGCGATGATCCCCGGCGGCTACCGCGATCCCCTGGCACGCGATTACGCCGCGAAAGGCTCTCCGTTTGTTTTCGTCGGTAGCGATTCGACCAACAGCACCGCCTACCTGACGGCCAATGGCCAGCAGAACAACGAAGGCCACACCGGCTTCCGGATCGACCAGATTCAAGCCAATATCAATCTCTGGCAAAGCAGCGCCGCTCCGGATGTCGTGCTCCTCCACATCGGCACGAACGACATCCTTCAGAACCTCAATCTGGGCACCGGCACGGCAAACGACACCTCCGCGGCTATCGGGCGTTTGACCACGCTCATCTCGACCCTCTACGCGAACAAGCCCTCCCTGAAGCTCGTCCTCTCCACCCTCATCCCCATCCAGGATGCCCGCGATCTCTATGTGAAAAACTACAATGCCGCCCTGTCCGCCACGGTCGTCCCGGCTTTCCTGGCTCAGGGCCGCGACATCGTGCTGGTCGACAACTACGCCAACTTCATCACCCCGGGCGGCAGCTGGGACGCCAGCCGCTTCGCTGACTACGCCCATCCGAATGCCGCCGGCTACGCCGCCATGGCCGCCACCTATGCGGCGGTCGATCTTCCTCCTGTTGAGGGCGTCATCTTCACCTCCACCTCGGCGGCCGGCGTCGCAGGGGAAGACCAGGCGGTCGCGGTCAATCTGATCACCGCGGGACAGAGCACCCTGGACAGTATCACCGCGCCGGCGGGAGCCATCGGCGCCACCTTTCCCGTGACGGGTCTGAATGACGGCAGCGCTGCGGGAAATGCCAACTACACCTACTACGAGGTCATCCCCGCCCAGGCGGCCGGAGCCACGCCGGCCGCCATCACCTGCGAGCTGAACACCGCCGTCAACGCTTCCGGCTACGACATCACTAGTATCCAGGCGATCACCGGCTGGGCGGATCACAATCTCGGCGCCCAGCGCTTCCAGCTTTTCCTGGCCAGAAACCACGAGGAATATGTCAACTACGGCACCTATACGAACGCGAACACCGTCAATGGCGGCAATTCCTCATTCCTCTCCACCGTGAGCCACAGTTCCGGAAAGTTGGCCTCAAACGTCACCGGGGTGCGTTTCGTATTTCTCAATCCGGATCCCGGCAATGGCGAAACGCTGGTGGGCGCTTCCCAGGCCGGTTCCAGCGGCGGGACCGTCATCCATGAACTCCAGGTATTCGGATCCCCTTCGCCTGCGGTTCCAGCTCGCCCATGCGCTCTGGCCGGCGCCGCCACGGCAGGTAACAACAGCCAGGACGGAGCCATCGCGGTCAATCTCATCCGCCAGGGACAGGCTTCTTTATCCAGTGTGACCGCTCCCACTGGCTCCATCAGTGGCAGTTTCCCGGTCTCCGGTCTCAATGACGGCAGTGGCGCGGGCCCCGCCAACATGACCTACTACTCGGTGAGCGACGCTTCGAACGGAGCGACGGTTTTGCCGGTCACCGTCACGTTTGAGCTGAACACCGCGGTCAATCAAAACGGCTACGACATCAGTAGTATCCAGGCCATCTCCGGGTGGACCGACCACACTCTGGGCGCCCAGCGTTTCCAGCTCCTGCTCTCGGTGGATAGGGGCGCCTACACCGGCTTCGGCACCTATCGGAATGCCGGTGTCGTCGGCGATGGCGGCACCGGCTATCTTTCGACCCTGACCGCCGCTTCCGGCGGGATGATCGCGAGACATGTGACCGGCGTCCGTTTCGTATTTCTGAATCCCGATCAAAGCAACGGCGTCGGCAGTGTGGGAAACAGCCAGGCAGGAAACGGCTCCAGCGGCGGCACGGTGA
>JAQGPE010000383.1 GCA_028293225.1 Akkermansiaceae bacterium
GGATGAGGATGTCGATGCCGCCCCATTTCTCCTTCAGCTGCTTTGCGGTGGTGGCGAAGCCCTCCGGCGAACTGAGATCGGCGGCGATGAAGAAAGCGGGCAGGCTGGCATCCTCCGGGGCGGATCGCGCCGTCGCAGCGACCCGGGCTCCCGCCGCCGCCAGCCGCCGCACGATCGCTTCGCCCGCGCCTTTGGTGCCGCCGGTGACGAGAACGCGCTTTCCGGCGAACTCATTCGGGTCGATGATGCCGAAGCGCGGGGCGGTGGTGGATGAGGATTCGTTCGTAGCCATAGCCCGTCAGCCTACCGCGATCCGGAATGATGGGAAGAACCCACAAAAAAGTAAGCGACCCACCTCCCGGTGCGCCCCCTGGCGGCTGGACCCCGGAGAGCGCCGCGATTGCCGTCAAAAAGGCCCTGAGCGTGATCGAAGGCCGCTGGAAACTGCTGATCCTTTTCCAGCTCTTCGACGGCAAAGTACGGCGCTTCTCGGAGTTGGAGCGCGCCATCCCGGCGGTCACGCAGAAGATGCTCGCCCAGCAGCTGCGCCAGCTGGAAAAGGACGGCATCGTCCTGCGCACCATTTATCCGGAAGTCCCGCCGCGGGTGGAATACGCCCTGACCGAGTCCGGCCAGGGTCTCTGCCCGGTGCTGGACTCGCTGCTGCGCTGGGCCGCGGAGCGGCCTCGCGATCCAGCCGATGAAATGCGATCGGAATCGTAGCAGAGGCGCCCCGGATCAGGCCTTGTTCAGCAGCGCCGCGTATTTCTCCGGGTTCTTCTTGAACTTCGCCAGGCACTTGCGGCAGCACAGCTGGTATTCCTGGCCCTTGTAGACCGTCGTGACCTGCTCGTCCTTGGGGTCGAGCTTGTCGCCGGTCACCAGGCAGGTCTTCAGCGGGTAGGGCCTCACCGCGGCCGTTGCGGTGGTCGCTGCGGGAGCGGCCTCCTTTTTCGCATGCCGGGAGTGGCGGCCTTTTTTCGAGTGGGCCTCCGTCTGGTCCGCCGGAGCATCGGCAGGCTTGGTCGCCGTGGTGGTGGAGCAGGAGACCAGCGGCAGGAACAGCAGCAGGGAAAGGAAAGCGGGTTTCATAAGCGGTGGTGGAGAAAACGAACGCGGTGAGACTAGTCGATCGGGGCAGGGAAGGGGGAGCCATTTCTGCCGGAACTTTGTCTTCCGGCAGCGAGCCGCCGCCCTCACTTCATGCTGTAGTGGTTCATGATCCAGCCGATGAACAGCACCTGCGGAATGGTGATCAGCGGCAGGGCCAGTGCGGCCTTCCACGACTTGGTCGTTTCGCGCAGCACCAGCATCTCGGTGTAGTCGGTCGCCGCTCCGGCCATCAGGAAAACGAAGGCATTTCCCGGTGCGGCCGCGCGGGTCAGCAGGTCGGCGGCGATCGGGCTGGAGCCTTCCGTGCAGACCTCGATCAACGTCGTGACCAGCAGCGTCAGCAGCAGCCCCACGATGGTCGGGCCGAAGAAGCCGGTGAAAAACGAGTTCGGCACAAAGGCCCGGATCGCCGCGGTCAGCACCACGCCGAAGAAGATCCAGCGCAGGATCATCCGCGAGTCCTTCAGGCCCGCGGTGAACATGCCTTTCAGGTTCGCGCGGGTTGGCACCACCGTTGCCAGCGCTTCTTTGAAAGCCGGGCGATAGCGGAAATCATCCGGCAGATCCCGCGTGTTCGGATTGCCCGGCAGCTTGCCGCGATTCACCAGAATGTCGGCGATCCAACCGGTCAGGATTCCGATCACCATCGAGACCGCCGTGAAGGTCAGCATCCATTTCCAGCCGATCAGCCCGGCCAGAATCAGGGTCAGGGAAAAGGAGTTCCACGGACTGGCGACCAGAAAGGCCATCGTCTGGCCGAGCGACGCCCCGCGGCGATAGAGCTGCGAGCCGATCATCAGGATCCCGTGGTTACACAAATCCAGCAGCACCCCGGCGAAGGTGGCGCGCAGGATTCCGCTGAAAGTGCCGCCCTTGCCCAGCAGCCCGGCCACCAGATTCTGCGGCAGCCGGCCGATCACCCCGACGGCGACGATCCCGGCGATGATGCCCCACCATGACTTGCCCATGAACTCGGCGGTCGCGTGGCAAAAGGTCTCCCACCACCCCGGACCGGCGATGTTCAGCAGATGTCCGGCGAGGCCGATGGCCACCAGCAGCATCGATCCCCACAGCAGCCAGTCGAACTTGCGGCGGGTGGGAGCGCAGCAGGAGGACGCTTCCTCCGTGTGTTCCACGGCCCCGCCGCCACAGCACGGGGAAACGGGCGCGGCAGCGACCGGGGCGGGAGCGCTGCAGCAGCAGGATGAGGCTCCGGCGGTCTCCGCGGAGTGACAGCTTGGGGTGGTCTTCATGACTCTCGGTTTGGCTCAGTTCAGCTCAGCTCAGCTCAGCTCAGCTCAGCTCAGCTCAGCTCACCCCTCAGGACTGGCGGCGCTTGTAGAGGGTGATCATTTCTTCCAGCCGGCCTTCCAGTTTCAGCGGATCGGAGGCCGCCTCATGCACGCAGTGGCGCACGTGATCCTCCAGAAGCTTCGCCTCCAGCCCGCGCAGGGCCGAATGTACGGCAGCGATCGTATTCAGGATCTCCGGACAGTCGCGGTTCTCCCCGATCATCCGGCCGATCCCCTGCACCTGCCCTACGACCCGGTTCACCCGGCTCAGCAGCGGCGCGCTTTCATGACAGGCTCGTTCCATGCAGATACCCATAGGGGGTATGGGTATACTGAGCAAATGAAATTTTTGCCCGCCTGCCCGCCTGCCCGCCTGCCCGCCTGCCCGCCTGCCCGCCACTGCCAGGGCAGCGCGGCCGTTACGTTTTGGGATGCCGCCCCTTGACTCCCTGCCGCCCCCTCGCCCACCTTGCGCCCCACTTATGGCTGAACCTCACACCGCCGACCTTCTGGCGCTGGACACCGACGCGCTGAAAAGCCGCCTGTCCCAGCTCGGAAGGTATCTTTGACGTCCCGACGCTTGAACGGGAAATTGCCCGGCTTGAAGAAGCCATGGGCGCTCCGGATTTCTGGAACGACCAGGAAAAGGCGAAAGCCGCCAACTCGAAGCTGGCGGGGATGAAGAAGAAGCTCGGCTCCTTCGAGAAACTCGGCTCGCGCTATGAGGACCTGCTGGCCGCCATGGAGCTGGCCCGCGAGTTCGACGATGTCGATGCGGCAAAGGAAGCCGCCGCCGAAGCTCAAGCCCTCGGCAAGGACATCTCCTCCTTCGAACTGATCACCCTGCTCGACCGCCCGAACGATTCCTCCTCCTGCTACCTGATCATCCAGGCCGGCGCCGGCGGGACGGAAGCCTGCGACTGGGCGCAGATGCTCCACCGCATGTACACCCGCTGGGCGGAGCGCAAGGGCTTCACCTGCGAGACGCTCGACTGGCAGGACGGTGACGAAGCCGGCCTGCGCGGCGCCACCATCAAAATCACCGGCGACTACGCCTACGGCTACCTGAAGAACGAGCGCGGGGTCCACCGCCTGGTCCGCATCTCTCCGTTCGACTCGGCCGGCAAGCGCCACACCTCCTTCGCTTCGGTCGACGCCACCGCTGAGATCAACGACGAGATCAAGATCGAGATCAACGAAAAGGACATCGAGATCCAAACCACCCGCTCCGGCGGCAAGGGCGGTCAGAACGTCAACAAGGTGGAAACCGCGGTCATCCTGCGCCACTTGCCCACCGGCATCCTGATCCGCTCCACCGGAGCCCGCACCCAGGGCCAGAACCGCGTGCTGGCGATGGAAATCCTCAAGTCGAAGTTATTCCAGCTCGAGGAGGACAAGCGCCGTGCCGAGGCCGACCGCGCCTACGGGGAGCGCGGTGACATTGCCTGGGGCAACCAAATCCGCTCCTACGTGTTCCAACCCTATCAGAAGGTCCTGGATCTGCGGACGGGCGAGGAAACGGGCAACATCCAGCACGTCATGGACGGTGACATCGACTCGTTCATCGAGGCCAAATTGCGCGGCAAGGTCCGCGTGAAGGGCGCGAAGGATGACGATGAATGAGTTGCCGTGAACGTGTCTGGCAGGCATAGGCCAAGCGCCTATACCTCAACTTCCGTTAGAATTTATCATTACAGCTTCCTTGGAATTCCGGCGGGAGCTTTTTTTGTCATTACAAATCGATTCATGTCGTTTGTTGTCAAAGAATTACGGTTGCCATAAGCCATATGTTCCTTAGTTTTGCATTTCCCAATGTGGATTTCTGCCGGGGAGGTGATAGGATCTGCTCCGCTTGACGCATCGATAGTAAAGAAATACGAAATTGCCCTAACACGCAGTCGAGTTCCTTTTCCCTCCCAAAGGCCCCGCAATGCACTTTGAACCCCAGCAGTTGAAAGTCTTCACCGCCCTCATGCATGAGCGTTCGGTGGGGCGGGCTGCCGTCGAGCTTCGCACCAGCGCTTCGAACGTCCGCCGCATCTGGGCGAGCCTGGAGGAAGAACTCGGCGAGTCCCTTTTCGATGCCAGTGAGCGCGGCCATGCCGCTCCGACCAAGGCCGCCGAGCGTCTGGAGCGGGAGATCACCTCCCTTTTGACCGAGGTCCGCCGCTTTGAGGATTCGGTCCGTTCGATCCACCGCACCGGCCGGGTCCTGCGCCTTGGGGCGGACCGTAATGTTTTTAATACCAGTCACTTCGGACATCTATTCAATACTCTCCGCCACGATCCTCGATTCCGTATCTCCTTCGTGGAGGTATCTTCGTCGGAGGGGAGATCTTCCCTGGAGGCCGGCGCCTGCGATTTGCTTTTCGCCATTGAGGGGACCCCGGGGCGCCGCTTCGAAACCCGCGACCTGCCTTCCCTGCCTCTCGACGTGGCCTGCATGCGCCGCCCGGAGGATGAGACCGACATCGGCGCCGCGACCCTGGCGGAGTGGAATTGGGCCCTCGCGACTTTCTCCTCACCCAGCCTCGCCCGCGATACCCTGCGCAAGATCCAGCGCTGCGGGGGAGGCTCCGGCCAGATGTGCAGCCAGCACGAGTTCCTCCGCTGGGCGGAGGGTTTCAGCTCGCCCATCAGCGACGCCGTGGTTTGCATCCGCCCCGTATCCTTCCGGCGGCTGCCGCGCGTTTCGTTCCACCCGCTGAATGTCGAGGCAAGCTATCCTCTGCATGTTTCCTATCTGCGCCAACATCCCTTCGAGTTCCTGGAAACCATCGTTCAGCAGATGGACCGGGCCTTGAAGGATTCCACCCATGGATCTCGATCTGCCCAGTCTTGAGACGTTCGTCCAGCTGGCGGCCTGCGGAAGCTTTTCTGAGACTGCCAGAGCCCAGGGGATCAGCCAGCCCGCGGTCAGCCTGAGGATCGCCAAGCTGGAATCGGCCGTGGGCCTGCGCCTGTTCATCCGCAAGCCGGACGGGATCGAGCTGACCCGGGACGGCAACCAGTTGGTGACGGTAGCGCGACAGGTGCTGCAGGAGCACGAAAGCCTCTGCGCGCGCATGAACCATTTCCTCCGGGAGAGCCGCGGCATCGTCCGGGCCTGCCTGGATTCCTCCATGGCGGGCAATCTGCTGGCCGCCCATGTCGAGGACTTCGAGCTGGAGAAAGGCAGCGTGGAGGTGGTCCGCCCCACCTCCGTCACGACCTGGGACCGCGCCCTGCTGGAGCAGCAGGTGGATTTCGTCGTCACCTGCAGCTTCCTCCACGCCGGCAGCATCACCGGCCTGCGCCGCTTCGATCTGGAGACCCAGCGCGGCATTACCATCGCCTGGAACCGCTCGTATTTCGACTTCGACATCGCGGGCTTCAATTTTCCCGAGGCGCTGCGCTCGACCATCATCGTTCCCAGTGAGCGGCTGATCCCCGGCTACCGGCCCTTTCTGGAGAAATGGTGCATGGACTCCTATGGCGTGCTGCCCCCGGATGTCCTCTCTTTCGACGACGAGGAGATGGCCCGCGACGCCTGCTCCGTGGGGCTGGGGGTCATGGTCGTCCCCGGCGATGCCGAGGCCCGCCTGGAACTGGAGGGCAGTGGCCTGGGAGTGGTGAAGACCTTCGAATTCCTGCTGCCCGACGCCTACAGCTACTCGATCTTCCTGCGGGTCGAGGAGCGCAATCAGCTGGTGCTCCGGACCGCCCTGCGGCTCAGCGAGGTCTTCCGCCGCCTGTTCCAGACCAAAACGGCCCGCACCACGAACGGGAAGAAGATCGAGGCGGAGGACTCGAAGCCCGTTTAGGGAAGCTCCGCCCTTCGGCGCGGCAATCGACCGCTCTGAAGTCCGGCGCAGGCTTGGGCGGTGGCCGCTCCATTTCCCGGCTCGATCCCTTCTTGGAAAATGTTAGCCACCCAGGCCGTAGTCGCATCAACGCTATGATAATGAACACGTCCTGAATATAGTGCAAACGGCTATTTCATCATAAGGGAAAAGTAACGTCTCCTTATTGAACGTTTTCCGGCAAAAGGCGGATGATGGGCTGTGCTATGAAACGCAGTTTCACCCTTACACTCGCGACCCTGGCCGTTTCCCTGACGGCCCATGGACAATCGCTTAACATCAACGGCACGTCCTACGCCGGGTACTTCGGCCCGGCTAGCAACGTCACCGTGACTACACCCGTTACCGGGCTGCTGGACATCTCGTTCGGCGGAACGAAAAGCGGGACCCTGAATAGCTACTGGACGGCTCAGGCTGACGGCGGCGCCGTCATCTCGGCCCTCGGAATCCCGCTCGCAAACACGGGAGCCCAAGTGGCACTCACGGGTTCGGCGCTCGAGTTCAATATCAGCAACAACACCAGCGTGCTGGGGTCGTTGGGGATTGGCACCAGCCTGGGACTCGATTGGTCAGCCACCTCGAAATTCAACGTGGGCGGCAATCAGTTGGTCCTCGCGCCGAACACGACCTATGAGGTTTCGTTCGACCTCGGCACCGGCAGCGGTCTTCTGAATTCCACCCTGGGCCTCACGCCGCACTTCGGCTTCCAGCTTCTGGACGGCGCGGGCACGGCAGTGGGCAGCGTCGGTTCGGGCTCGCTGGTGAACATCCTCGGCCTGAACCTCCTGAACGTTGTCGGCGCTCCCACGCCGACAGGAACAG
>JAQGPE010000387.1 GCA_028293225.1 Akkermansiaceae bacterium
CACGCGCGGCCCGCCGGTGATCTCGATCCAGCGGGCGATCTTGTTGTTGCCCGGCCGCGAGTCTTCCATCGATGGATCGGACGCATCGGTCCGGACCTCGGCTTCGTACTGGAAGCCGCCGCCGCGCGGGATGCGGTCGGTGAACTCGACCCGGCCGATGCCCTTGGTCAGCACGACTTTGTTTTCCGCGATCTGCTGGCCATTCCGGCGCAGGATGAAGTTCACCGTGCCGTCCTTCGATCCCTGCACCAGCGCGGAAATCAGAAACGGTTCGCCCGCTTGGACGCGCTCCGGGAAATCGAGATGCGCCATCCGGAAATCATTGTCCACCTGGTCGCGGATCAGCCGGTAGTCGAGCGGGATGCCGCGGGCCTGCAACTGTGCGGCCGCTTCCTGGAGAGGCTCGGTCGAGTAGCCGTCGGTGAAAAGCAGCACCCGCGCCGGCTTGCCTTCCTTGGCCAGCGCCGCCACGTGGGAGAGCGCCAGGCCGGTGCGGGTCAGCTTGCGGTTCATCGTCACGCCTTCCGCCTCATGCGGGATGACGTCGGTCGCATAATCCAGCAGATGGATCTCATCGGTGCGGCTGTTCGGCCGGTTCTTTTCGAGCAGGGCCTTCCACTCCGGCAGGCCCTTGTCGACCAGATCCTCGGTGGAGTCGGAGCGGTCCAGTAGCACCCACAGGTCCATCGATTCCTCCTGCATGTTCAGCTTCGGATCGGCCAGGCCAAAGGCAGCCAGGCCGACCAGCAGCAGCCGCAGCGGCGACCACAGGCGCAGGCTTTTCCAGAACCACCCGATGAAGAGCAGGGCGGGAATGAGCAGGAACCACTCTGGAGATGCGAATTTCAAAGCTGCGGAAAGGAGAGAGGTTCAGGAGGGCAGGGGACTGGCGGCGGCGGATCTGGCGGCCTCCCGCTCGCGGGTGAACTGCCAGGAAATCAGCATCGCGACGATCAGCAGAAGAAACCACGCGCGCCACCATTTGTCCTCCACGGTATTGCGCTGCACGGCGGCGTAGCTTGGATTCGCGGGCAGCTCGGCAGGCTTGCACTCGCTGAAATCGGCCTCGCGGGTGTCGGCGAACTGGACCGAAGCGGTCAGCAGCTCGGTGTTTCCCTGGCGCACCCGCATGAAACCCGGATCGCGGGGCGCTTCGACGCGCACCACCGCGGCCGGATCTTCCGTGACGACGGTGCCTGCTTTGCCGGCGAGATTGATCGGCTCGATGCGGATTTTTTCGGCCTTTTCACCAGTCCTCGCTGCGAGCCGCACCGGCTGGCCGGTCTCCAGATTCAGCGCCTCACCGGCGATCTTCGCTTCACGGATTTCCTCGGCAAAGCGATGCAACAGCACGATGAAGGCAGGCTGCGCGGCGGCGTTCGACAGGCGCAGGTCGAAGTTGAAAAAGAGCTGCCGCTTTCCCGGCACCGTCTGCCCGTCCGCGCCGGCGCCAGCCGCTTCCTCGCGCAGGAAAATCAGCGGCCGCGTGCCCTGCCAGAGGATGACCGTGTCGGAGCTGCGGCGTTCGAGTTGGATGGTTTCCCGCACCAGCAGCGACTGCCAGTTCAGTCCGTCGATCAGCGCATTTTTCTCCGCCAGGATCCCACCCTTCAGGTACGCTCCGCCGCGGGTGTCGTCGCGCACGAAAACCGCCGCATTGCCCGTGGCCGACTGCGGATCCAGCGGGTCATAGGCGAGCAGGGTCAAGTCCGCGGTGGCGCTGTCGGCCGCCGTGTTGATCGGCTCCAGAGCCCGCAGGAGCCGCTTGGTCAGGTCGTCGAAAGCACCGGAGGTGGCCGTGAAAAGCGAGAGCGCCTTCGGCTTCGGCAGCACCAGCGGCAGGACGTCATCCAGGGCAAAGCGGTCGGGGGAAAGCACCAGCCGCACCCGGTCGGTATGGGCCGGATAGGCGGCCTGCAAGGTCACCAGGGCATTTGCCGCCAGGTCCACCTGCTTCGGCTCGCTGCTCTGGCCGTCGGGATATTCCAGGTGCCATTGCCGCGAGGTCGGATTGGCGGAGTAGTTGCGGATCACCGCGCGGAACACCGGCGTGCCCTCTTTCATTTCCACGGTGCAGCCGGTGAAGCCGACATTGTCGATCTTCTCGCCGGTGGAGATCACCTTGGCGTCATAGGGTACCGCTTCCGGCGGCGTGTCGGTCGCATAGATGACCGTGCCTTCACGGGAAACGAGCGATCGCGCCAGACGCAGCGCCTGGGACGGATCGGTTGCTCCCGCCCGCGGCGCCCAGCGGTCCAGGGCCGCGGCAATCTCCTCCGCCGACGAGCCGGCGTAGAGCTTCGGCCGTCCCGGACTGCTCTCAAGAAGGGTCACCTCCAGAGCCGCCGCGGACCCCTGCAGCGACGGCAGGGCCGCAACCAGCTTCTGCTTCAGCGTGTCCTTGAACACGCTCATCGACGCGGAGGAATCCAGCACGATCGCCACCCGCTGCGTGCTCTTGGGACTCTGGTAGCGGGGCTCGGCCAGCAGCCAGGTCAGCAGCAGGACTCCGAGCAACTGCATCCATAGTGGCACAGAGTTCATCAGCCGGTCGAACTTGCGGCCGCTGGCGGACTCGCGCTGGGTCTTCTCCAGCAGGAACAGTGTGGAAATGGGCAGGACCACCGCCTGCCGCTGCAGGAAGTGAATCGCCAGCACGGCAGGCAGGCCGAGCAGGGCCCAGAGACCGGCGGGATTGGCTAAAGTGAGCACGATGCTGGAGAAGAGGAAAGGTGGGACTATTTACCGGCTTCCAGAACCCCGGCGGGCAGCGCTTCGGCAAACAGGGCGGTATCGAGGTCCGGCTCACAGGCGACCCGGGCCATGCGGCTCTGGTGACGCTGGATGGCATTCTTCCACAGGGCGAAATGGTTGGCGTAGGACTCCTTGTAGCGCTTCAGCACGGATGGCTCCACGCGGTGCTGGTGGCGCGATTTCCGTTCGGCATCGACGAACTCGTAGTTGCCGGTCCATTCCGGATTGGCTTCGGATTTCAGGAACGGCACCAGCAGCAATGGACTGCCCTGGCGTGCGGCCAGCAGCCGGATCGGGGGTTCCGGATCGCCGGAAAAGAGCAGGTCGGAAATGAACACGCGGATCGCATTGCCGCGCAACTGCACCCGCGACAGGTCCGGGGCCGCCGCGGCATCCTTCGAGCCCATCGCCGCCAGATCGCTGAACCAGCGGTGGCTGGCGATCGCCTCCGGCGGCAGCGGCCGCGTGGCGTCGCCGCGGACCAGATGGATGCCGACCGACGCGCCGGAGCGCCGCGCCGACTCGACCACGAAATAGAAGAGTTCGACCGATCGGGCGGACTTCTTGGGTTCGAAGAACATCGACTCGGAGGCATCGAGAACCACGTCCACCACCGGCCTCAATTCCTCGCGGTAGAGCTTCATGGTGTACTGCCCGGTGCGCGCATAGGCCT
>JAQGPE010000388.1 GCA_028293225.1 Akkermansiaceae bacterium
GGGGGAATCCAGCACCGGGCTGGATCTCGAAATCAGCACCACGGCCGCTCTCGCCAGCCGCGGCATCCACCTCGGCGTCTGCCTCTACGATCCCTGCTGAAATCCCCTCCCATGCCCTCCCAGCCACCGCTCCCCGAAGACGATCCCATTCGCAGCGTCGCCTGCCTGCGCTTCTTCGGCGACGATCTGAGCCCTGACGAGATCACCGCCCTGCTTGGCCACTCCCCCTCGGACTCTTTCCGCCGTGGCGACGTCGAAATCTTCGATCCCAGCGGCCGGACCAGAGTCCAGAAGACCGGCGGCTGGCTGCTGGAAAATCCCGGTGGCGAAGGCGACTTCGATGCCCATATCGCCGCGCTGCTCACCCCGCTGACCCAGGATCTCTCCATTTGGCAATCCCTCGCCACCCGCTATCAGCCCGACATCTTCTGCGGCTATTTCATGAACCGGGGCACCTGCGGCATCGAACTCGCCGTGGCCACCATGGACGCTCTCGCCAGCCGCGGCATCCGCTTCATCGTCTGCCTCTATGCGGCCAGCAAGGAGGACTGAAATCCGCTCATCCCGCCAGAGCTGAAAGCAGCGGCCCCAGGTCGTTCCAGGGCAATACCGTCGCTGCCTCCCTCTGCTGATGAGACGTCCCCCCGTGCACCAGCCAAGGCACCAACTTCTGCCGCGAAAGCTCATGTTTCCAATAGCTAAGGCCAGAGAAGAAATCGGCAGCGATCGTCTCCCCTGATTTCACCTCCACGGCCTGAAACGTCCCCGGAGCCGTCTCGATCAGCGCATCAATCTCGTGCCCCTCCCGATCACGAAGAAAATAGATCGACGGCTTCCGGCCGCGATTCGTCTGCGCCTTGACTAGCTCCGTTACCACCCAGTTTTCGAAAAGGGCCCCCCTTTGGGGATGCACGGTGACATGCTCAACCGAACGAACCCCTAACAACCACGAAACCAGCCCCGGGTCGCAGAAATACAATTTCGGCGTTTTGATCACCCTTTTCGACAAATTGGAGAACCACGGTTGGACCAGAAAAATCAAGTGACTGGCCTGGAGCAGGGAAAGCCATGCTTCCGCGGTGACTCGCGTGATTCCAGCGTCGGCCGCCAGCGATGAGACATTCACCAACTGCCCGATCCGGCCCGCACAAAGCTGCACGAAACGTTGAAACACCGCCAGGTCCCGAACCCGGCTGATCTGCCTCACATCACGCTCCAGATAGGTCCCGACATAATCCTGCAACCAGACCGATGGCATCACCGGCCGATCATAGATCGGCGGGAAAAGTCCGTTATATAACAGTTGGTCCACGGACTTGGGAGCCCGGCCCACCGCCTGCAACTCCTCCATCGAAAATGGCAACAGCGTCAGCAATGATGACCGGCCGGCCAGACTCTGTGTCACCGACTCCAGCATCTCGAACTGGCTGGACCCTGTCAGGATGAACTGCCCCATCCTCCGTTCGGCATCCACCACTCCCTGCAAATAAGAAAAAAGCTGCGGAACCCTCTGCACCTCATCCAGAATCGCCCCTCCGGGAGCCTGGCGCAAAAAGGCCCGCGGATCCTGCTCGGCGAACATTCTCACATCGGGATCTTCCAGAGAAAAATACGGCAATTCAGGTCGCAGCAGACGCGAAAGAGTCGTCTTCCCGGCCTGCCTCGGGCCGGTGATCGTCAATATCGGGAAGCTGCTCAGGCGCTCCATCGCCGCTTCTACAGCCAGTCGCGGGATCGGATGAAAAGGAACTAGGGGAAGGGGCGATTCGCTCATTCCGCCAATTGTATAGTCGACTATACAATTGGTCAAATCATTGAATTCAAGCAACCTGCCGACCTACTTTCCCACCGCCGCCTTCACCATCGGCGCGACCTCGGTGCCCAGGATCCGCGTCGCATTCATCAGCTGCTCATGCGGCAGCGCCGCCACGCTCATCTGGAAAGTCATCCGGTCGATCCCGCCCAGCTCCTCGCTGTAGCTCAGCACCCGCGCCGCCACGGTCTTCGCACTGCCCACCAGCAGCGCGCCCTTGGGACTCCGGCCGGCTTCGAACTGCGCCCGCGTCGTCGGCGGCCAGCCGCGCTCCTTGCCGATCTCCGTGAACGCCTGCGCATAGCCGGGGAAAAATTCCTCACCCGCCTGGTCATCCGTCTCCGCCAGATGCCCCAGCGCATGCACGCCCACGCGCATCTTCTCCTCCGGGTGCCCGGCCTTCCGCCACGCCTCGCGGTAGAGATCCACCAGCGGCCGGAATCGGAACGGCTGCCCGCCGATGATCGCGACCATCAGCGGCAGGCCCAGCGTGCCGGCCCGCACAAAGGACTCCGGCGTCCCGCCCACGCCCAGCCAGATCGGCAGCGGCTCCTGGATCGGCCGCGGGTAAACCCCCTGGCCTGTTAGAGGAGCGCGGTGCCGTCCGCTCCAGTTCACCGTGACGTTGTCGCGGATCTTCAGCAGCAGCCCCAGCTTCTCGGTGAAAAGCGACTCGTAGTCGCGCAGGTCCAGCCCGAACAGAGGATAGGCATCCACAAACGAGCCGCGCCCCACGATCATCTCCGTGCGGCCCTGCGAAATCAGATCCAGCGTGGCGAAATCCTGGAACACCCGCACCGGATCGTGCGCGCTCAGCACCGTCACCGCGCTGGTCAGGCGGATCCGCTTGGTCCGCGCCGCCGCCGCCGCCAGGATCACCGCCGGGGCCGAGTCCGCGAAGTCATGCCGGTGGTGCTCGCCGATCCCGAAAATATCGATGCCGCTCTGATCGGCGCACTCGATCTCCTCCAGCAGATGCCGGATGCGCGCCTCCCCGCTCGGCGCGATCCCCGTCTTCGGGTCCTTCGGATTCGCCACAAAGCTGTCGATGCCGATCTGCATGGCGCAAATCTGGAACCGCCCCCGCGCGGAGTCTAGGGAAATGGCGTCACAGTCCGGTGCCGCCCCCGCACCTCTCAGTTCGTCCCGGTTGTCTCCGGCTGATGATCCAGCTTCGTCCCCTTGGCATCGCGGCTGTAGGACTGCGGCATCTCCAGCTTTTCATTCGTCGTCAGCGGATCGTCCTTCCGGAACAGCGACACCCGCTCGCCGGCATGCGCCTGCT
>JAQGPE010000428.1 GCA_028293225.1 Akkermansiaceae bacterium
TAATAGACCTCCCGCACGCCCTCACGATCGCGGAAGCGGGTCTGAGTGGTCTTGTCGCTGCGCGCCGGCATCGGAACCGCATCCGGAGCGAGTTCGGAACTCTTCATCCGCTGTGACCAGCCGGTCCAGACCACATAGTAACAGCCCTCCGAAGAGGATCTGTTGAAAAACGTCTTCAACTCCTCCGAGAGCATTTCCTCCCGGAACTCCGGCGGCTGAGGTCCCCTCTCGCCGGAAGGTTGCCAATCCGGCGGCTTTTCAGAGTCGGACGGTCCGCCAGGTCCGTGGAAATAATCCCGCCCGGGGCCTCCAGGCCCGCCTCGCCAGCCGTTGCGAGGGCCTCCCGGACCACCACGCCCCGGTTCAGGTCCGCGGATGGCGGCGCCGAGCAGCGCAACCTGCTTTTCCAGCTCCTCGTCGAGCCGGCGGAGGCGCTGGGTTTTCTCCGACTGCCAGGCGGTGAAGCCAAACGCCGTCAGCAGCCCGATCAGGAGAATCCCGAGCCAGATCTGCAGGCGCCAGCGGATGGAGGCGGGGAAGATCATGACTTACTCGACGAGATAGCCCTCCCCCCGCCGGGTCACGATGAGGTCCGGCCTGAGCTTGCGGCGGATGCCGTGAACGTGGACGTCGAGGAGATTCGAGAGCGTGTCCTCGTTCTCATCGAAGAGGTGCTCATAGAGCTCCGTGCGGCTGATGACCTGGCCGCGGTGCAGGGCAAGGTATTCGAGGATGGCGTATTCGCGGGCGGTCAGCAGCACCGGCGTGTCCGCGTGCAGGACGCGGCGGGCCCGGGTATCGATGGCCACGTCGCCGATCTGCATGAGTGAGTGCGCGCGGCCGGCGTGACGACGGATGATCGCGCGAATGCGGGCGAAGAGTTCGTCGAGTTCGAAAGGCTTTACCAGATAGTCGTCGGCACCGCCGTCCAGACCCTTGACCCGGTCCTCCGTGGCGTCGCGGGCCGTCAGCATCAGGACCGGCGTGGCTTTCGCCGCGCGCAGGCGGCGCAGGATCTCCCAGCCGTCCATGCCGGGCAGCATCACATCCAGGATCACCGCGTCGTAGTCGGCTTCCATCGCCTTGTAGCAGCCCTCCTCGCCGTCGGCCGCGGTGTCCACGGCATAGCCGCTCTCCCGCAGCGCCTGGGCAAGCGTGCGGAGCAGGCGGGGTTCGTCCTCTACGATCAGAAGCTTCATGCGGAAGGGAACGAGGAGTTCGAGGGCAGGGTAACAGGTTCCAGATTAAGCCAAGATGAAACGAATGCAGTTCATTTGCACGTCGCCCGGAAATCGCCCGCCCCCGCTCTAACAGAAACACCGGTCCGCGATAGGATCCGGCTGCGGCGAGCGGCATTCCCGGCCCTTAACGGCGCCTTAATTCGCTTTGCGCTACGGTCCTCGCATCGGAACGCAAAACTCCATGATCATCCAGTCCACCACCGGTGCCGCCAGCCGCCGCGGATTCCTCGCCCGTCTCGGGCTGGGGGCCGCCTTCTTCACCACACCCGGCCTGCTGGCCGAGGAGCTGTCCAAGAGCAATGGCCGCATTGCGACGCCGGCCATGACGGAGGGGCCCTACTACCCCGACAAGCTGCCGCTGGATACCGACAATGATCTGCTGATCATCAACGATTCCATCACCCCGGCGGTCGGCGAAATTTCCTGGGTGAGCGGCTGCGTAATGGACGCCTCCGGCCAGCCGGTCGGCAACGCCACGGTCGAGATCTGGCAGTGCGACAGCAAGTCTTCCTACATCCATACCCAGGGCCGCAACAAAGACGGGCTCGACGGAAATTTTCAGGGATATGGGCGCTACCAAACCGGCGCGACCGGGTTCTACCAATTCCGCACGATCAAGCCTGTATCGTACGACCTGAATGGAATGTTCCGAGCGCCCCACATCCACTTTGCCGTGAGCAGAAATGGCCGCCGGATTTTCACGACGCAGATGATGGTCAAGGATCATCCCGACAATGCGAAGGACATGATCCTGAGCGACATTGAGGATGCCAAAGCGCGTGAGACAATCCTGATCGATTTCGTCGCTGTACCTGGGTCGCCCTGGGGAGAGCTCAGCGCAAAGTTCGACCTGATCCTCGGCCGCACGGTCGAGGAGACGGACGACCACAAGCTTCACGGTGGGATCGGTAAAACCGACCGCCGAAAATTTGGAGGTCCGCCTGGCCAGGGCATGGTTCGCCCTGGCGGAGGAGCAGGCGGGCCTCCATCCCCTCCCCCCGGCGGCAAGCGCCCCGACGGGCCGCCACCGGAGGATTGAACCTGCGACTTTCGAGAGAGCCCCGGCCAACAGGTTCGTTGCCGGGGTTTTTCGGTTCAGCCCGGTGGGTTCAAGGAGTGCCGATATTTTCTCCCGGCACGCGGAACGAAACCTTGTAGAAGCCTTTGCTGGCAGCGGCGTCCACATATAGGGACAGACTGCCTTCCTGCGTCGCGACGAACTTGTTGCGGTCGATACTCCCGGTTTGGGTCAGGGAAAAAGGCAGCGCCTGCCACTCCAGATCGGCCAGGGTTGGATTCCCGTAGATCTCGTAGCAGTAGTTGGCATAGGCGGGGATCACGAGCTTGAAGCGCACGGTTCCATCCGGTCCCGCGACGGCCTCGCCGGTCACGACGAAACCACCGGGCGCGGGATAGGTCGGCTCGACGGGGGTGAAGCCGCTGACGAAATCCCAGTTGGCCGCCACTTCTCCGGTGGTGGTGCCGTCGACGGCGGCGAAATTGAGAAACACGGCGGCCTTTTGAGCCGCGCTCAGAGCGGCGAAAACGCTGTCGTTGGAGTTCTGTGTGGCCCAGGTCGTCCCGTCATTGGCGTAAGCGGTTTCATTCCACGCCGTCTGGGTGCAGGAACGCGTGGTGCGGCCAGGCAGCGTGACCCCCCAGTGAAAATGCCGGGTCCGTCCGTTGTACAGGCCGGCCTTGATGGTGCGGAAGCGGAAGGCGCCGCTGGACCCGGTGATGAACTGTCCGAAGCCGGCGAAGTTCGGGTCGCAGGCAGGATTGCGGCCGGTGCCGGTGGAGTAGGCATAGTCGCCCTCGTGGTCCGCATGCCAGCACTCCACCAGTGCGTTCTTCACCGGATTGCCGCTGGCGTCGAGCACCCTGCCGGAGACGTAGGTGACGACGCCGGTGGCAGCGGTCAGGCTGTCGCCCAGTTGGACAAGGTCGTTGTCCTTATCCAGAGGGATGTCGTCTGCCAGAGGGTAGTAAGGGCCCTGGGTGACAATGGGAGATTGCGTCAATGCCTCCGCCAGAAAGCCGGGCAGCGTGAAGCCTGCCGAGGCGGCGGCCATGCTGCTGAAAAAGCGGCGGCGGTTGATGGGAATATAGACCGGAAGGGGTTTGTGCGGGTTCATCTCCAGTGGGGGTTTGTATTGAGGAACCAAAGAGCTGCCCCGGACGCATCCGTCGCGCATGTTGACCTCTGCGCTCCATCACCGGGAGTGGTTCCAATGTCCGGACCCTAGCAGCCTGCCGATTAAGCCCCCGTTAAGCGTTGGCAGCAAAGTAAGCGTAGTCTGGAGCGCCATCGGATTCTCTTTGCCGGTTCGGTTCGATCGAAAGCGTGGCCCTGAATCCTCAACAAGCGGCGCAACGCGGATCATCATCCGTACCGCGCCGTTTTGTTTGTGCGATGAAGGGACAGGGACAGGCATTCGGATGCCAATGGAACATTGGACGGGCGGGCAAATGCAGATTTTACATTGACTTGATCGACGATAGAAACAGGCCGGGATAGCTTCGAAGAAATTCGGGAGTCGGCCATGAAAGATATATGGAATATGAAGAAAACCGCCCTGCAGGCGGCGGCAGTGGGAGTTCTCGGGCTGGGTCTGGCCCATGCCCAGGCGCTGGCACCAGTCACGCTTCCAGCAGAGACTCGGGCCATTCCGCAGGGGCTGGGCGATGGCCAGGGTAGCGTGACGGCGGATCTCGGAACCCTCGACCAAAAGGCTTCGCCAATCCGTGGGGCGATCCGTGTCCAGCCCTACGATTGTACGGGTGCCTTTGCCGGGCTGCAGGAGGTCAAATTCCAGAGCAAAGACGGCTTGAGGTTGGCAACGAACGAGCATGTCGTTCCGCGGAAGGGGAAACTGAACCAGCAGGAAACAGAGGCGGAGGCTGACGCTTTCATCGCCAAGAAAGTTCTTCCCAAGGGATTGACCCTAGTGAGGCAGCCCACGGGATTGCGCACCAAGGAAAAATTCGATTCGCAGGGACGGCAGATCAGCAACGAGGTCGTCGGGTACCTTGTAAGCTATTCTGAATTCTATGAAGGAATTAAGCTTGGCGAAAGCATCGTGAACATCTCGTTTTCGGATCAGGATATGATGTTCGTTAGCGCCAGGCTGTATGATCTGATCGAGCCGGCTACCGAGAAGAAGGCCGGTCTCAAATCGATGGCTGCGCTCACCGGCCATCTGGCCGATATAAAGGGCCGACTCGGAATCGGAGCGTCGGAAAAATATGAGGTCGGCACTGCGGAGCTCTGCTATGTGCCCGACAATGAAACCGGCATCGCTGCCGGCCCGGTGCAAACGTGGGCGCCAGCCTGGCATTATATCGTGAAAGTTGATCCCGGGACTCCCGGGATCCCCGTGGCCGGGACTATCGGAAGACATGTGTGGGTGAACGCCGAGAATGGAAATTTGATCCGGGTTCAGAAGCAACGTTGATCGGAGCGCCATCGCATTCCTCTTGCCGCGCTTGGTCTTCAGCCCGCCTTCCGCAGCGGCTTCCTCCGACAGGCGCGCTGCCAGTTCGCCGGGGTCAAGGTGCCTGCCTTGCTGGCAAGTTCGCGGATTAACCGGGCGGCGAAAGCGATCTGAGATGAATGCCGGATGGGAAGGCACAACCCGCCCAACGTGGGGCGCAATCACCTGATATTGGCCACAAAAGCGCTTCCGAGCCTGAAGCCAGGTCGCGAAGTCTGATACTTTTACCCCATGCTGTGCCGCGAACTGTGGCCCGCTCAAGCCCGACGACTCGTAGGCGTCCAGCAGGCCTTCCCGCTGGGCGTGCGAAAACCGAATCCTGCCGATGCGATCCAGTCGAACCAGCGTCTCATTCGTTGTCGTCATATCCGGTATGGCGATGACGACAATGAAACCCGCGTAGCAACGCTAGCCGAATGGCGCCCCGGACCACGTTTACGCAGGAAACGCTCGCGCCCGGAACAG
>JAQGPE010000460.1 GCA_028293225.1 Akkermansiaceae bacterium
CCCTTCAACACTCTCTGGGACGACCAGGCGGCGCTGGTGGCGTCCCTGTGGGCGGCAAAGGACGGGCGGGCCGCCATCGTTTTTGTCTCCTCCCACCGGGTCGACCGCCGCGCCGCGCTCGAGGCCGGCAGAACCTGGGCTCTTCACGATCCCGCGGCGGCTGCCAGTTGGCTCCGCGATCAGGCGGGTCTCACCCGTGGGGAATGTGCCGGCAGCGTCTGCGGTCTCGCAGTTTCAGAACCCGGCCTGGCCCGGGAGTTCGTCTCCCGGCCCGGAGAAATCTACCAGCCGGAGCTGTCGGAAATCAGCTCAGCCGTCCGCCAGCGTGGGATCGGATATTTCGCAGAATGGGTGAACGGCGTGGAGAATGCCGCCAATCGCAAATCCATCGTCACTTACCAGATCAGGTCCGGGAAAAAGTTCCAAGAATCCCTGGAAATCATCCGCCTGTTTTCGGACCCGGCGCTGCGGGAACAATGCTATGCCTACATCTCCCGCGATCTGAATCCGGCGCAAGCGGCGGATTTCTTTGAGAGCATCCCCGGGGATGAAAGGGCCGCCGCCGTAACCTCCCTTCTGTTTCGCACCTCCGAGGAGGAGGAGGGAGGGGAACTGGCCGCCGAGCTCATGCGAAAGCTGCCCGCCGACCAAAGAGAGCGTGCGGTCCTGCGACTTCTTAAAGAGGAGATCGAGCCCGACTCGTCGGACACCCTGGAGTCGATGAAACAGGAACGGATCGAGACCCTGGAAAGGCTCGTTCCGGACCCGGAGGAAAGGGAGAAAATCCGCGCCAAGTGGCCGGAGCCACTGACCGTGCCGCCCGGGTCAAAAGAGCCCCAGCTTCCAGAGCCGCCCCGGTGAAGACCACTCTCGTCAGACACTCGGAATGCGCCGGCCTCCGTCATCGCCCCGCCCGGCGGAAGCCATGGAAAGCAGGCCCTCGCCATCTCGACATCTTCACGGTCCTGTCCGATCCTCCGCGTTAAAACCGCTGCCCTCACCCGCGCATGAAAGCTCCGCCCGTACTTCACCTCCTTTCCGCCACCACCCTCCTCATCACCGGCTGCGCCTCCACCCACTCTCCGGACGCCCTCACCGTCATCAACCGCCTCGACCTCCCGGCAGTCACCCCGTCTGGATCCTCGCTTTCCCTGGTCCGGAAAACCGGCGAGTCGCCCGAAACCACCCAGCCCTCCTACCAGATCGACATCGCCGGCTACCCGCCGCTGCGACTGCCCTGCTCCCACATCGAAAACCGCCCGTCGCTGTCCCTGGAATCCGGCCGGGGCATTGTCATCTATCAGCGACCCGATGGCAAAGGCCTCATCATCGACGAGTATGTGGACAGCGCTGTTTCCGAGTACGACCCGCTCTACATCACCTGGACCTCCGGCCCGCCGCGCCTCCAGTCCTATGCCGTGGTCGAAATGACCCCAAAGGCGCGGGAAGCGGGCCGCGGCTCCAGGCAACTCTTCCGCGGCTGGCGGGAGGATGGCACCCCGGAAGTCCGCGAGGTCCTCGATGACTAGCCGCCAAGAGCGCCTGCCATCCGTCGGTCCACGGTCAAATTACGACCTGCCGGGTAGAGCTCCTCTCTCTCGCCAAACTCCAGTCCCGCAGCTCCCTTCACCACTCCGTCAGCTTCGGATCCGCCTTCAGCTTCTCCCTCTGCGCGTCGTTCAGCAGCGGCATCAACTCCTCGTTCGCGGGCTTTGGATTCGTCTTATAGAGCTCGAACAACTGCTTTTTCTGGTCCTCGTCCAGCTCCAGCTTCGCGGCCACCGACTTCGAGGTGTAGTAGGCCTGCATCTCGACCCGCTTCTGCTTCTCGTTTGTCACCAGGCCATCCAGCTCGCCGGCTTTCTCCGCGCTCAGGTCGCCGCGCATCGCCTGCACGAAGCCATCGTCCTGAAACCACGCCTGCCGCGCCGGTTCGTAGTCCTTTTCCTGCGCTTCATCGTGCGCCCGCAGCTCGGCTCTCCGCTTCTCCATCTCCGGGGTCACCTTCTCCTTCGACGTCATCGCCAGCGCCAGCTGCTCCTTTCGCTCGCGCGGGTTCTCCTTCATCTTCGCCAGCAGCTCCTCCCCCATCTCCTTCAGCTTCTCATTGCGGGCGTCGATCTTCCCCCGCAGAGCCTCGCCCGCCGCGGCATCCAGGCCCAGCACCTCCATCAGCTGGTCGATCTCCTTCTGCTTCATCAGGGCTCCCATCACCATCGACTCGCCGGTCGCCACCTTCATCATCTCGAACATCTGGCTGGCCGACTTCCACGCCTCCGCGTCGATTCCCTCCGGCACGGAATCGTCAGCACCCGCTGCCGCCGCTCCGCCCTTTGCCACCGGGCGCTCCCGGCCCGCCGCAGGCCCACTCCCGTCGCGCGGCGGCCCATCTACGACAGATGCCGTATCCGGGGAGGAAACCTCCCGCCGCTGGCGCGAAGTGCGGAGGGAATGATAGGCGGAAAGGCCGACCGCCAGAGCCAGGCAGACCAGGATCAGATTGCGTTGATTTGCTTTCATTGGGGTGTTCGTTGAGTGGTTGGTATCGAAAAATCTCAGGGCTTCGTCTTCACCGCGGCCGCCTTCAGTTTCTGCTGCTGCGCCGGCGTCAGCAGGGGCAGCATCTCCTCCTGCCCGGCCTGCGGGTTCTGCGTGTAGAGGTCAAAGACCGCCTGGCGCTGATCCGCATCCAGGTTGAGCTGGTCGGACACTTCCCGCGATTTCGAGAAGGCATTGCGCTCGTCCCGCTGGTGCTTCTGCTTGGCCAGGTAGGCGTCCAGCTGCGGCTCCTGGTCCGCCGGCAGGCCCGCGCGCAGCTCCTTCAGAAAGCCCTCGTCCTCCTCCCACTGCACCCGCAGGGCGTTCCGCTCCTGCTCCGCCGGCTCGGCCTTTGCCTTCAGTTCTTCCAGCCGCTGCTGCTGCGCGTCCGTCAGAGTCGTGGTCTGCTGCATGATCCCCAGCGCAATCGCTTCCTTCGTCCCGCGCGGATCGCTCAGCAGTTGCCGGGCGCCGACCTCCCCGGCCTTCGCGTACTTCTCATTCCGCGCCGCCAGCAGGGCGTCCAGGCCCTTGACCCGCGCCGGGTCGATCCCCATGCCGCGGAGGGTCTTCCCAAACACTTCCGGCTGAAGCGCCCACGGACCGGCCGGCTGCGACTCCGCCTTCGCGATCCCCGCCGTCACCATGTCATAAAGCTGCCCCGCCTGCTTCCACTGCGCCTCCCCGATCCCCGCGGGCGGCTTGTTCTCCGCCTCCTTCGCCGCCTTGGCCTCCCGCTCGGCACGGTCGGAGACGCGCGCGGAAACGGCAGAGCCGCCCTCCGGGCCATCGCCGCCCTGGCCGGCTTTCTGATGGCTGCTCCAGAAAAATCCTCCGCCGCCGTCCTGGCCGCCAGCCTCACCGGCGGCGGCAGGACGATTCGAAAGATAGATCGCGGCGCCGCCCGCCACCAGCAACAGGGTGGCGAGAAGAATTTTCCGTGTGGTCGATTTCATGATGGTTTTGATCGAATGGTAGATGAGTTGAAAAAGAAACAGGGCCGGAAATCCGGGCACACCGCGGGCCTGCGATGCGGTTTTCGGCAGCCTCAGCGCGGCACCACCACGGTGCCCAGGAGCAGGTCAGCCAGGGCTCGCCGGGGTCGCAGCCAGGTGTGGACCGCCAGCGCCAGCAGGGCCGCCAGCGCGGCCCCGGAAATGAGTACGGCGTAGGCCGTAGATTCCATCCACTCCATCGCCACGCCCCCGGCGACGGTCAGGATCAGGACGGGGGGAACGACTCCCAGCAGGCAGCGCAGCGCCGCCCGCCAGCGCGAGGCCTTCTCCCCGGAGCGCGACCGCAGCAGGGCCAGCCCGTAGAACTGCAGGCCCGGCGGCTCCCCGGTCGCCAACGCCCACACCAGGCTGAAGACCAGGGCGAGGATCAGCGTCGTCGCGTAGGAAATCATCATGATGAACGCCACCAGGGAGGGAAAATTCCGCGCGAACGCCGCCCCTCCTTCGAGCGGCGGCGGCTTCGGATTCTTCTCCGCAGCCTCCCCGGTCCGGGCATCCGCCACCGCCGGTCCCGCCACCGCCGGTCCCGCCGGCGCCGCCACCGGGCGCTCCTGCGTGGCAGCGCGCCGGCTCTCCATCTCCGCCCGCACCGGGCGCTGGCTCAGCACCGAGGGCTGCATCAGAACCACCGCCGGGATCATCATCAGCAGCGCCAGCAGCGGCCACAGAATCAGCGAAATCATCCGCCGGCGCCGGGTAATCACCGCCGGCCGGGCCTGCGCCGCCCGCAGATTTCCGCAGACCATTTCCGCCGAATCCAGTCGCTCCTCCGCCAGCGTCCGGATCAGCTGGGTGGCATGCAGCGGCCGCGCCGTCTCCACACATGCCGCCGCCGCCCGGCCCAGGAAACGCTGCAGCGCGCCGATGTTTTCCAGTGGCGTCACAGGGTCGACCAGTTCTCCGCGGCTGTCGCGGGTATCGCGGGTATCGCGGGCGCTGTCCGTCAGCGGGAAATCCAGCCACACCGCGCCGCCGCGGGTGATCCAGACCCGCCTGAAACTGATGCCCGCCGGCCGCGTGCCATCCCGGCCCGACTCCAGATACTCCGTGGCCACCTCCAGCAGCCAGTGCCGCACCCGGCTCCACGGCTGCGCGCCATCGGCCAGTTCCGCCAGCGGCCGTCCCGGCGGCGCTTCAAAGGCGTCCCAGTTCTCCCCCGCCGCAGCATCGCGCACCCCCTGCAGCCAGTGCAGGCGGCCCGGCCGGCTCAGGTTCCGCCGCGCCGGGGTCAGCGCCGGAAAGCCCTCCGCCCGCTCCGCGATCCACACGTGCCGGCACAGCACGCCGTCCCAGGCCTCCAGCACCGCCGCGCTCAGCCGCCGCACCACCCGGTAGGGACCGCGCATTTCCGCCTCCGCGGACCACTCCGGAGCCACCGGCTGATCCGCCGTCACCGCCTGGCGGGCGCGGTCCAGCGGCGCCGCCACCACCCGCGTGCCGGACGCCAGGTCCTGCAGCATCGCAAAGCCATTGCGCCGCCGCATGGTCGAGGCCAGCACCATCATCACCAAGTAAGGCAAACCTCCGAGAGCCAGCTCCCACGTCGCATGAGCGTGCTGCAGCGCCAGCGGATTCAGCAGTAGCACCAGCGCCACCCGGTCGAAAAAGAACACCAGCCCGCGAACCAGCGCCCGCCCGTAGCCCGGGTAGCCGCCCGCCTCCCGCGCCACCCGCAGGCCGCACAGCATCTTCCCCGGCGTCGTACCCCAGCGGCCCTCCAGCACCACGAAGTAGGCCAGCGTGAAGACCGCCTGCGCCAAGCCCAGCAGAGGGCCGCCGCCCTTCATCATCCGCTCGAAGTTCAGCAGCATCAGCACCGTCCACGGCGCGCCGGCCAGAAAAAGATCCACGATCCCCGCCACGATCCGCAGCCCCAGCAGCGCCGGCGGCGCCAGCTCGGTGCGAAAGGGCTCCAGCGCGCTACGCAGTTCGCCGTAGTTCGCATACCGCTGCGCCTTGTTCCGCTCCAGGCAGCGCAGGATCACCCGCTCCAGCGCCTTCGGGATCTCCGGCCGCAGCGTGCGCGGCTTCACCGGCTGCTTCGTCAGCACCGCCGCGATCAGCGCCACCAGGCCGTCCGCCTCATGCGTGGTCCGGCCGGTCAGCAGATAGTAAAGCGTCGCCCCCACCGAGTACATGTCGGCCCGCTCGTCCAGGTCCTGCCCCTGCAGCTGCTCCGGCGCCGCGAACGCCGGCGTGCCGACCACCGTCCCGGCCTGGGTCAGCGCCGCCTCCGCCCCCGCGAAGGTCGATACCGACAGCCCGAAGTCGCCGATTTTCGCCACCCCGTCCGCCGAGATGAAGCAGTTCGCCGGCTTCACATCGCGGTGCAGCACCCCCACCGCCGCCGCCGCTTCCAGCCCGTCGATGATCTGTAAAATCGCATCCACCGCGTCGGTCACCGCCATCGGCCCGCCCTTCCGCACCCGCTCCTCCAGCGTCCCGTCGTGCAGCAGCTCCATCGCGATCATCTGCACGCCCTCCACCTCCTCCGCGGAAATGACCCCGACCACATTCGGGTGCCGGACCGACGCCGCCAGCTGCCCCTCCCGCAGGAAGCGCTGCCGCAGCTCCGCCGAGTCCAGCATCTGCCCCAGGATCTTCAGCGCCACCCGCCGGCCCGTGCCCGCCTGCTCCGCCTCATACACCGCGCCCATCCCGCCCTTGCCCAGCATCCCCAGCACCCGCCACGAGCCGAAGGCCAGTGGCTCCGCATCGTCATTCAGCGGCAGCCGCGTGCCGGTCCCGAAGCCAAAGCCGGTGTTCGCCAGACCCAGCTTCAGCAGGCACTTCGGGCACAGACCGCCCGTGTCCGCCGAGTCGATCGGGGCTTCGCATTCGAGGCAATGGAGCGCGGGCGTCATGGTTCAGTGGTCTGCTGTCCCCCCTTCCAAACGGACAGCCTCCGAAAGGTTACACCCCAGGGCAATTTCTTTTCAGAAATCCGGCGACCCCGCAAACCGCGACGCAGTTCTCCCGCCACCGGAGGGGGGACACTCCTGTCCCCCTGCTCAGCAGGTTGACCTGGTCAAAGCTCACGCTCCCTCAGCTCTCCCATCCACCCCCTTCAAAAAATCCTCACCCCCCTTCTCAACCAAATCCGCGAACTCAGCAGGGGGACAAAAGTGTCCCCCTCCGGTCCAACTACGCCACCTCCCGTAGCATCAGAACCCCCACCGCACCCCGGTGTAGAACGAGCGTCCGTCGCCCGGATGAAACACCTGCGGATTTCCGGGACTCCGCGCATCGGGAATCGGATCGACCGAAGCGGCGTAACGCTTGTCGGTCAAATTACTCGCCTCAAAGAAAATCGACACCCCGCTCTTGAAGGCATAACCGGCCTTGAAGCCCAACAACGTATAGGAGCCGGCGCTCAGCGTGTTCTGCTGGTCCACCGGATAGCGGGTCAGATTGCATTTCACATTCGGCCCGGCGTAGAAGCCGCTGGGCGACTCATACATCAACTCCATTTCGTAAAGATGGACCGGCACGCTGGCGATGCGGTTGTCGCGATAGACCGGATCGCCCTCGTAGTGAAAGTCGTTGAGCGTGTAGGTCTGGTTCAGCGTCAGCCGCTGCCCGCCCTTGTCCTTCGTCCCCAGCGAATTCCACAGCTCCGCATTCAGCCCGGCCTCGATCCCCTGATGGTACGAGCGCGGCACATTGACATCGCCGCGGTCGTTGCCCTCCGCATCATAGAGATTCTGCAGTTCATTCTTCAGCCACGAACGGTAGATCGCCAGCTCCCACTCGAACCGGCCCCGCTCGCCGCGCGTGCCGGTTTCCAGCGTCCACGACCGCTGCGCCTTGAGCGGCGACAATTCCAGGCTCGAGCCCAGGCCGCCGTCGAACTCCAGCATGTTGTCGAAAGACGGCGGCTGAAAGCTGTGGCTGAAATTGACGAAGAGCTGGTTGTCCTGGTCGAACTCGTAGAGGAAACCGAGCTTCGGATTCACCCCCCAGTAGTTCAGCGCCTTGGACTGGTCGCCACTCTCGGTGTCGTTGAACTTATCGTAAAACTGCCGCCCGGCATAGATCCCCTGCACCCCGGTCACCGCCGAAAATTGGTCGGTGAAGTAATGCTGGTTCACCAGGTAGACCGGCACGTTGGTCGAGAGCTCCATCCCGCGCGCGATGGTCTCGCCCTTGGAGCCGTTCAGGTTCGTGAAGTTGTGGTCCCACTGGGTCTCGACCGACGGACTCATGCCCATCGAGAAGATGTTCCGGTGCCCGAAGAGCTTGCCCTCGGTCGAGGAGTTCAGATTGATGCCGGCGTTGTCTGCATGGAAAATCTGAATGCCGTCCTGGAGATCTTCCGGATCGTAAAAGTCCTTCGACAGCAGATCCCGGTGCCAATAGTAGACGCTGGCGTCGAACTTCTGACCGGCGTTCTCGTAGCTGATCTTGTCGGCGATGCGGATGTAGTTCCAGCGCTTGGAGTAGTCCAGCCGCTCGGCGTCCGGATCGGCCTGCTTGGGATCGCTCAGCATCTGCTGCTTCGTCAGCGCGCCGGGCAGCTCCCGGTCGGTCCGGTTCACCGTCAGGTAGATCCGGTTTTCCAGGTGCTCGTTGATCTTGTAGCCCATGTCGGCGAAGAACAGCTCCGTGTTCTCCCGGCTGTGGTTGCGATAGCCATCCCGGTAGCGGCCCGACAGCGAGGCGTAGTAGTCCAGATCCCCCAGCACCCCGGCCATGCTGGCCTGCGCGCGCATGAAGCCATAGGCGCCCCCCTCCAGACTCAGCTGGTACGGGTCCGCATCGTAGCCGGTGTGGGGCACCAGATTGATCGCCCCGCCGAGCATCCGCGCGCCGTACTTGAAGCCGTTCGCCCCGCGAAAAACCTCGGCGTAGTTCAGCGTGCTGACATCGAAATCCTCGAGGATCGCCTCGCCATCGCCCTGGTTGAAACTGACCCCATCCAGCAGGAAATCCACCCCCAGCGGCTCGTCCGCATTGATGCCCGAACCGCGGATGGAGAGCTTTGAAACTTCCACGCCGTTTTCACTTTGCAGCGTCAGGCCGGGAATCCCCGCCAGCAGATCCTGAAAGTTCGAACCGCGGCCTTTGCGCAGGTCCGCCGCGGACTTCACCGTGAACCCGCCGGGCACTTCCGCTTTCTGCTCCGCCGCTTTCTCCGCGGATGGAGAAGTCAGGGATTTCTCGCCTCTCTCCCCGGTCACCGTCATCTGCGGTAAATGCGTCGGCGGCTTGACCGGCGGGGCCTCGGCCGCGGCCGCGAAATTCACCAGCAGGCACTGCGCGGCGACCGCGGGAATGATTCTTTTTCCAAGCATCGGAAGGGTTGTTGAAGGATAACCAAAAGCTCACCACCAGCCGGGCGTCACGCATGAAGACGCGAAAACACAGGCGGCCTCTTCTCCGCGAAGATCTAGCAGGTTCAACCCAAACCTCCCTGCCGAATCAAGCCCTTAATCGGCGGCCCCGAATCGGTAACCTTGTTTGAATCAGGAGCAGTGAAGCACATCACCCCGCAACGCCATCAACCGGCCACGCCCGCCATCTTCGCCAGATCTTCCCCCAGCTCTCGAATCTCCTCATTCGCATGCTGCCGGCACCGCTCCACATGCCGCAGATACGCCGGCCGGTCGAGCGAGCGCAGCACCCACGCGATCCGGTTGTATTCATCATAGCCGCCCTGCGCCAGCTGCCCCTCCAACAGCAGATCCAGCCGCGCCAGCAGCCAATCCTTCGGCGCCGCCTTCACGCCCCTTTCCGCCAACCGCCGCACCCCTTCCTCGCCCGGTCCGAACGCCAGTTCCCCCAGCAAACCCAGCACCGCCGCCTGCGTGTCCGGCGGAAATCCATCCAGCCGCGGCAGATCCGCCGCCATCTCCAGCCCCGCCGCCCGCAGCGCCGCCCCGTATCGCTCTTCGTCACTTCCGTCGCTCATGGTCATTTCTCCAGCGACCCTACCCTGACTCCAGGCGCCGATCCACCCTCAAACGGTCCGCCCCCCGGACCGATCCCCTTTCAAGGCCGGCTCACCTCCAGCCGCATGAACTGCCGCGGCGCCGCCCCCACCGGCAGGGCCGAGCGCATCTTCACCGTCTCCGTGCCATCGCCATTGTCGTGAGGAAACCCGCCCGCCATCACCGCGTCCTGCCAGCCGTTCAGCAGCGCCAGATCCGCCGTGGTCCGGCCCGCATAGGAGAGACCCGCCACGCCGCCCGCAGCGCCTGCCTTCGGCCGCGTGTAGCTCAGCGTCAGATACAGGCCGCCGTCGACCATTTCCACCTGCGGCTTCGGCAACCTGCCGGCGGAATCGCTCACCAACGGATTCCCGCCCAGCGCCGCCTCCATGAAAGTACTAAGCCCGTCGGAGTCCGCGTCCGCATCGTCCGCCGCCGCCGTCCCCTGCGCGCCCGCCAGCCCGCCAAAGGCCCCGATCTTCCAGAGGTTGTACGGCGAATCCAGGATCGTCACCGTCGCCGCCACCTGCGCCCCCAGCTGGTAGGCCGGGGAAGCTTGCACCTGCAGCGTCGCGCTCAGCGTGCCGGTCACCTCCGGCCGGGTCAGCGGATTCACCGCCACCGTCGCCACCGTCTGCCCGGCCGGGATCACCAGTCCAGACGGCCCCGCCGCCAGGGCGAAGTCCACCCCCGCCTGCGCATGGCCCGCCCCGCCCAGCGCCGCCAGCGACACCGGCAGATCCGCCGCCGTCGCCCCGCTGCGCGTCAGAATCAGGCTCCCCGACTTGCCCGTGCCCTTCTGCGCGATCTCCGGTCCCGCCGCGATCTGCAGCGTGCTGGCGCGTCCGCCGATCGACGCGATCTGCGCCGCGCTCAGTGCCTTTCCGTAGACCCGCAGGTCATCCATCCTGCCGAAGAAATGGTAGCCAGGGATCGACGCCTCATAGGATCCCAGAGCCGACGAACCCACATACAAATACCCCGTGGTGGAGAAAGGCGTCATCGCATACGCCGCGCTGCCCGCCAGCTGCCCGTCGAGGTAGATCGCCATCGTCGCGCCATCATACGTCAGCGCCAGGTGGAACCACTGGTGCGGCGGCGGCAGCGGCGCCGTCGCCAGCCCGGAACCCACGCGGAAATTCAGGATGCCGTTCTGCGCCCGGAACCAATAGACCGTTCCGCCGCTGCTCAGATACAGCGGCACGTGCCCCATCGCCCAGTCGTCGGCATTCATCCAGCACGCCATCGTCAGCCCGTTCGGGAAATTCAGCTGCGGGCGATCGGACACATAGACCGCCTGCGTCGGCTCGCCGGTGAAATTCAGCGCGCCGCCCAGCAGGCCCGGGACCCATCCCGGCAGCGGCGTCCTCATTGTCATGTTCATCCCGTTGCCCGAACTGTCGGCCGCCACCGCGCCGCTGGTTTCGTCAAATTTCCACCAGCCCGCCAGCGCCGCGGAAATCCCCTCCGCCGTGATCGCAAACGTCGTCTCCGGCTCCCCGGCGTCGTCCGACAGGATCGTGACCAGCGCCGACTTCCGCCCGTCGTCATCCGGGGTGAAGACCACCTCGAACATCACACCCGCCCCGCCCGCCAGCGTCGCCTGCGGCGGCTGCACTGCGATCGCGAACGCCCCCGCATCCGGCCCGCCCAGGCTCACCCGCGGCGCGCCCGTTAGCGTCAGCGGCGCATTGCCCGCGTTCTTCAGGACAAAGCGCCGCACCCCGGCCTGCCCGGCCCGCACCACACCGAAGTCCGTGCCCGCGGCATCCCCCGGCACATAGTCGCCGTTGCGGATCACCTGGCCGTCGCCTTCCGCCGTGATCCGGATCCGCGAGGCCGCCGGCCCCGCGTCCGAAACCGCCGCCAGCCCGTTCGACCACGCCGAATTCACGTAATCGTTGAAGGCCGCCACCCGGTAGGTCTGCTGCGTGAAAGGCTCCACCGCCGCGTCGCTGAAAGTCGTCACCCCCGCCGCCACCGTGCCGATCCGCGTGAAGGTCACGCCGCCGTCCGCCGAGCGCTCGATCGCAAAGCCGGTCTCGTTCGCCGAGTTGTCCTGCCAGGAAAGATCGATCCGCGTGTGGGAACCCCCCGCCGCGCCCGTCAGCGCCGGAGCCACGACACTCTCCTTGCTCAGCCCGCCGATCCAGTCCGCCAGCAGCGCCACGCCCGCGGTGTCGATCGTGTTCCGCCCGAACGGCGGCATCTGGTTCACCCCCACCCGGTTCACCCGCGCATGCAGCAGCGAGTCCGGCAGATCCCCCGGCACCACCACGCGGCTGTCCGGCAGGCCGAGATGGTTCGCCACCTCCCCGTACTTGATTCCCTGCTGGGCAAAGGGCGTCTGAAAGCGCGCGTCCCACAGCGCCTGCACCCCGCCCGGACGGTGGCAGCTCGCGCAGTTCGCATCCAGGTACGAGCGGGCCCGTAGTTCCAGCCCCGCCGCCGTATCCGTCACCGCCGCCAGCTTCTCCAGCCCCGGGATCGCCGTATCGGCCGGCGCATCGTGAAACATCCCGGCATGCGCCCACGCGCGGATCTGGTTCTCCACCGGGCCGCCATGATAACTCGTGGTCCGGTTCAGCTGCCGCGTGCTCACGCCCAGCACCCCGCCGGACTGCGGATTGTGGCAGGTCACGCAGTTCTCCCGCCCCGGATAGGTCCAGCGCTGCCGCCGGCTTTCCACCTCAAATTTCGCCACCGTCGTGCCGGTGTATCCCCTCACAAAGGGTCCGAAGTAAACCTGCTGCGGCAGCTCCAGCGTCGTCCGCGCATACTCGCTCCAGCTCGCGCCATCCTGGCTGGCGGAGGCGATGAAAACATTGCCCTGTCGCTGCAGCCGCAACCACGTGTTCGGATACGCCACCCGCACCGCCGCCACCGGGGTCACGGTGGCGGCAAAACCATCCGCCTCCCTGCGCGACGCCAAGGCATAGGCAGCAGCGCTTGCCTGCGTCGGATTCGACGACGGGACCAGCGCCACCACATCCCGCGACCCCGCCTCCAGCGACTCCCGCACCATCAGCCCCGCCTGCGTCACCGTCCCCGCCGGCTGCGTCAGCTGGGTCACCCGCACCGCCACGTCGAAGTCGCCGCTGCGCGTCTGCTGGCCGAAATGGCAGATGTCCGCGGACGCCGTCACCACGCCCGGCGTCCCCGTCGTCAGCGTGAGCGCATGCCCCTCCCGCACCGTCGTCCCCGGCGCCGTCGCATTCCCCAGGTCCATCCCCGTGAAACTCCCCAGCCCCGCCGTCTCCACCGGGATGCTCTCCGTCAACGGGCCGCCCAGCAGGTCCGCGTCCGACTGGTCGTCGCGCCAGCGATACGTCGCGCCATACACCGTGCCATCCTCCTTTTTCGCAATGAAGCGCGTCTCCACCCGCCGCTTCAACGCCGGGTTCACCTCGCTCACCGGCAGGTCGAAATGCTTCACGAAAACACTACCCGCCGGGAAATCCCACTCACCCTGCGGCGTGAAGCCCACCGTCTTGCCGCTCGGGATCGCCACGTAGCGCGTCTTCACCGCCCCGTCCGACCAGAATGGCGCATTCACCTCGTACGGCAGCAGCCGCGCGCTCGGCGTCAGGTTCGCCATGTCGCTGAAAAATCCCGTCGCGCTCAACGTCGCCGGCAGCGCCACCGAAGGCGCCGGCCCGCCGCGCTGCAGCCGGTGGATCTTCCCGTCCGTGCTGCTCATCTGGCAGAGATACAGCTCCCCCGCCGCATCGTTGCCGAAGCCGGAAAGCCCGCGGTAGTCATTGCCCGAGTTCGGCCCCGGACCGTCCGGTAGCTGCGCCAGCAGCACCTTCCGCGCCGGCGTCACGCTCTCGTCCAGATACCAGATCCGCCCGCTCATGTTGTCGCCGAAGATGTATTTCCCCGTCAGTTCCGGAAAGGCCGCGCCGCGATAGACCCGCCCGCCGATCACACAGCTCCCGTCATCCGTGCCATGCAGATACGCCAGCACCGGCCGCTTGCTCACCCCCGGATACGTCCCGGTCAGGTCCGCTCCCGCGCCCTCGATCGTGTTCCATTGGAAATTCAGCCCCTGCGGATCGCCCGGCTCGATCACGTTGATCTCCTCCCACGTATCCGCCCCCACGTCCCCGATGAAAATCCGCCCCGTCAACGGGTCCAGGCTCATCTTGCACGGATTGCGCAGCCCGATCGCGTAGATCTCCTCCAGCACCTGCGACGGCGACTGCCCCGGCGCGGGAAAGCCCCGGTCGTTCGGCACATAGTAGCGCGGCCATTCCGGCGCCCGCTCGCTGGAAGACTTCCGCGACGGCGCATGACTGATCGACCCGCCGCGCTTGTCCACATCCAGTCGCATCACGCAGGAAAACAACGCCGTCACCGTCTGCACCTTCCCCGCATTGTTCTGGTCGTCCCCGTTGCTCAGATAAAGAAAGCCGTTCTGCGGGTGGAAGAACATCTCCCCGCCATTGTGCCACAGCGTCCCGCAGGACTCGTCCATCAGCACATACTCACTCGCCAGCGTCGCCTCCGGGGTCTCCGCCACCACGAAGCGCGCCAGCCGGTTCCGGTTCGCCGTGAACGCCGGCGGCCGCGTCGACGGATCGCCCTGGATCGGCCCCAGCTCCCCCGTCACTCCCGCCTGGCCGCCCTTCCAGTTGTACCACGCGAAGACCTGCCGGTTGTTCACGAAATCCGGGTGGAACGCCAGCCCCAGCAACCCCGAGTCATCCCAGCCCTGACAATTCTTCGACAGGTCCAGCAGCAGCGTCTTCACCGCCACCGCCGGGTCATTCTCGAAAGCCCACACCCGTCCCTCCCGCTCCCACACCACCAGCTGGTTCGTCCCCGGCAGCGGCGCCAGCCCCACCGGATTCTGAAAGCTCAGGTTCGGGAAAGCCACCACCGTCGACCAGTCCGTCGCCACCGCCGGCGCCACCTTCGGCAGCACCCCGTCGAAATACGCCCCCACCTGCGGTCGCTGCGTCAGCTGCGCCCGGCTCGCCTGCGGCAGCAGCAGCACGGCACCCAGCAGCGGGACCAGCAGGGAAAAGAAACGGGCGGAAAAGGTCTTCGTCTTCATCATCGTCATCGACGGGCAGGATCCCGGGAACGCCCGCTTCTATCCCCTCCCAGTTATCTCGAAATCACAAAAACACGCCAACTGGTGACAATTCAGCGCGACAGCCGCTTTAAACCACCAGCCCCAGCCGGTCACGTCCTCCGCCTTCACACAATTTTCACGAACTCCGCGAAATTCTGCAACAAAGCCCGGCAAATCATTAAGAAGCCTGTGAATGGGGAAATCCTCTGCGACCGGCCGATCGACCGCGCGGGCCTCCTCCCTGCATTCACCCCGCTCACAGACACCCATGAAAGCACCCACACCCTCGCCCCGGTCATTCCGCGCCGCCCTCCTGGCGGCGCTCCTGTTCACCCCGGCCGCCTCGCTCCTCGCGCAGCAGCCGGTCCCGACCCTCCCCACCCCGCCACCGGCCGCCGCCCCCGAGATCGAAGCGGACCCCGCCGACAGCGGCGACAGCATCACCCGCGAAATCGAGCAGCGCGTCCTGCTGAAACAGTGCCAGACCGCCGCCGAAGCCCTGGTCGAACTCGCCCAGGCCGCCACCGACAACTCCGACCCCGCCGAGACCAAGCGCATCGAGACCGCCGTCACCCGCAATGCCGGCTGGCTCGCCCGCCTCCAGCAGGACCTCAAGAAATCCGGCGCCGATCCGGACGAAGTGCAGGACGAGCTCAACGCCAGCGCCGGCACCCTCAACGAGGCCGCCTGGGAAATGCTCACTTCCGGTGACGACCCCGCCGCCAGCCACCCGGAACTCGCCCTGAAGCTCGCCACCACCGCCGTCGAACTGCTTTCCGCCGAGGACCCCGAGCAACGCCCGCGCTTTCTCGACACCCGCGCCCGCGCCCTCTTCATGACCGGCCAGCACGAC
>JAQGPE010000377.1 GCA_028293225.1 Akkermansiaceae bacterium
TGCGCTTCCGCCAGTTCTACGTGAACTCGCCGATCTGCTCGCCCTCCCGCTGCGCCATCGTGACCGGCCAGTATCCGCAGCGCTGGAAGATCACCTCCTTCCTCGAAAACCGCGCCAGCAACCAGCGCCGCGGCATGGCCCAGTGGCTCGACCCGCAGGCCCCGGCCCTGGCGAAGCTGATGAAGGAAAACGGCTACGCGACCGGCCACTTCGGCAAGTGGCACCTGGGCGGCCAGCGCGATGTCGCGGAGGCTCCGCCGATCACCGCCTACGGCTACGACGAAAGCCTGACCAATTTCGAAGGCATGGGGCCCAAGCTCCTGCCGCTGACCCTGAAGCCCGGACAGCAGACCCCGGGCAGGATCTGGGAGGACGCCGTGAAGCTCGGCGGACCGGCCACCTGGATGCTGCGCTCAAAGATCACCACCGGCTACATCGATGCCGCCCTGCCCTTCATGGATCGCGCCGCCCGGGACGGAAAGTCCTTCTATGTCGACATCTGGCCGGACGATGTCCACTCGCCCTTCTGGCCGCCGCCGGAACAGTGGCAGGAAAAGAAGCACGAACGCTACCTGGCGGTGCTGACCGAGATGGACCGCCAGCTCGGCAAGCTCTTCGACCACATCCGCGACACCCCCGCCCTGCGCGACAACACCGTGGTGGTGATCTTCTCCGACAACGGCCCCGAACCCGGTGCGGGCTCCGCAGGCCCCTTCCAGGGCGGCAAGGGCACACTGCACGAGGGCGGCATCCGCTCGCCACTCATCGTCTGGGCTCCCGGCATGATCGCCGCCGCCAAGGCAGGAACCGTGAACGACCGCTCCGTCATGGCCGCCTTTGACCTCGCCCCCTCCCTCGCCAAGCTGGCGAAGGCCCCCGTCCCTGACAGCGTCGCCTTCGACGGCCGCGATTTTCTGCCGACTCTGCTGGGCAGGGAGGAGGCCTCCCGCGAAAGCCCCATCTTCTGGCGCCGCCCGCCGGATCGCAAGATGGCCGGCGATCCCGCGCAGCTGCAGCCCGACCTGGCGGTCCGGGAAGGCAAGTGGAAGCTGGTCTGCGACTACGACGGCTCCAGTGCCAGGCTCTTCGATCTCGAAGCGGACCGCGGCGAGGTGAAGGATCTCGCGACCAGCCAGCCGGACATCGTGCAGAAACTGGTCAAGGAGGCCCTCGCTTGGAACGCCGCCATGCCCGCCGATCGCGGCCCCCAGCTGGGAGCCAAGGCGGAGAAGCGCGAAGGCGGTGCCGACGAGTGAGCCAGGCCAGCAGGACAGCGCATCGCTCGATTCCCCCGGAATCGCTGACCTGCTATCATCTTGCCTGTCACAGGGAAGTTATAGCATTTCACGGGGATTGAAACCTGCCGTCTTCCTCCCACCCCTCGCCGCCCTGCTGCTGGTCACCGGCTGGGGTCTCCGCCTGAACCGGGAGAGCTCGACCCTGGAGGAGGAAATCGCCGCCCGCCGCCAGCGCCTCGCCGCCCTTCAGCAGGCCGGCGCTCCCGCCACCGGCGTTGAAGCCCTGGCCGCCGCGGCCCGCCAGACCGCCCTGGACCGAATCCACGCCATCGACCCGGCGAAGATGGACTGGGAAAAGATCGGCAATGGCTACCGCGACGAGCATCGCTACGTGCTGGAGCAGATCTATCTCTGGTCAAAGGAGCAGCTTTTCGCCGCGCTGGACCACCTGCCTGCCAGCGGCCTGAGCGAAGATGATCGCGATGTCTGGCAGACCCAGTTGTTGTGGACCCTCTGCGACCTCGATCCCCAGGCGGCGCTGCAGTGGAGCATCGATCATCCGGCGCCGAACGGTCAAACCAGCTACAAGAGCCAGGAAGCCATCCAGTCACTGGCGGAGGCCGACCCGGTCGCTGCGATCGCCTGGCTGGACCGGCAGATCGCCGCCGGCACGGTGGACCCGAAGGCCAATCCAAGCCCTTTCTCCAACTACGAGCGCTGCCTTTTCAAGGGGCTCCTCCGCAGCGATCCCGCCGCTGCGGCAACCCGGCTCGCCACCCTACCTGCGGAAGTGCGGGACACCCTGCTGTCCATGCCGATGGAAAGCGTCCCCATCGCCGTCGCTCAGGCCGGACTGCTGCGGGACTCCCTGCCCGCGAACCAGCACCCGCAGGCGCTCGCCAAGGCCTTCGTGCCGATGCTGCGGCAGGGGGAGGCCGCCAGCGCCGCGCTGCTGGACCGCATGGCGGCCACGCCGGAGGAGCGCCGGGCCGTGGCGGAGGGTCTGGTCGAAACCCACGGATTCTTCACCAACGGTGCGGAGATCGCTCCGGCCCGGGTGGGGAAACTGCGCGACTGGCTTTCCCGGCAGGCCCCAGACGAGGTGGAATCCCTGACCGCCAGGATTCTGATCCAGTCGAAATTCGCCTGGGATATCGACCTTGAACAGACCTCCGCGGTGGCCCTGCACTACGACCCCGATGGGAGCAGGGGCCTGCTGGTCGAGTATCTCCGCCATCTGCCCGCACAGACCGGGGAGGACCTGACGCCGCTGATCGGGAAAATTGCCGATCCGGTGATCCGGGAGGAACTGCGCCAGCGCTTCGCGAAATGATCACGCTCCCTCCCGCCGTGCGCCTGCCGCTCCTGCTCACGCTGGCCATTCTGGTGGCAGGCCTCGCCGTCATCCAGCCGCGGCGCGCCCGCCTCCGCCAGTTGCGGGAGCAGTGCGTGGCCCTGCAGCAGCAGGAGGTGGCAGCCCAGCCGTCCGGCCCGGACGCTGCCACCGGCCGGAAAGCGTCCGCCGCACGTCCCGGCGGCGAGCTGAAGCTCCAGGCCGCCCGCCAGCTTTCCCGCGACATGCTGGTCCTCCGCCGGGAGATGGCCGCCGCGCAGGATCAGGGAGGCGACCGCTTCACCCGCGGCTTCAACGACCGCCGCGTCCTGGCGCACGAACAACTCCGGCTGCTGGACGTCGCCGAATTGCGCGCCTTCATCGCCGAGTTGGAGGATGCCGGCGGCCCTGCCGACGCCCAGGCCGTCCCCCTTCTCATCGCCGCCCTGGGCCACCTGGTGCGGATCAATCCCGAACGCGCCCTGGCCACCCTGTCACGCCTGAGCAGTGAAGATCCCCTCTTCGCCGCCCGCGCCTGCCCCGTCGTCATCCGCCTGATGGAGCCGGACCGCGCCGAGCGCGCCGCCCTCGATCTCCCCGACCCCTGGGTGAGGAAAAAGACCTTGGAGTGGATCTACATGGGCATGGCGGAGGACGATCACGGCTCCAAGGCCGCCTTCGCCGCCAGACACGGCATCCCCTTCTGAGCATGTGGACCCGCCGCTCTGCCTCAACCCGCTCGACGGAAATCATAAACATCGCATGACAGGTTAACTCTCATGTCTTCTTGACGATCTATCCCTATCTCGAGCAGGCTCACCTCTCATTCCTCTTCCTCCCGTT
>JAQGPE010000509.1 GCA_028293225.1 Akkermansiaceae bacterium
TCATGACCGCCGAGTGCAATCTCCCGGTCGGCTTCGAGCGCGACGCGGCGATCAAGGTCACCCCCGATGCCGAGGGTGTGTCCGCCGGTTTCCGCACCGCCATCGCCATGAGCGGTGGCGAAACGCGCG
Organism: Akkermansiaceae bacterium; assembly: GCA_028293225.1. Classification (GTDB taxonomy): domain Bacteria; phylum Verrucomicrobiota; class Verrucomicrobiia; order Verrucomicrobiales; family Akkermansiaceae; genus Haloferula. The sequence goes on from JAQGPE010000509.1 coordinate 130, forward strand.
CCATGGGCCTGCGCGGCCGCCAGGTCTGTGAGGAACTCTACTCCCTCGACACGGTCGCCGAAAAAGTCGGCCGCATGTACCAGTGGGCGGGCGGCGCCGCGGTCCCTGTGGATGACATTTTGATGACCGGAAAAAGCAGCAGCTCATGAGCGAGTCGGACATTTCATCGGTGGACAGTTTCTCCCAGCCCTCATTCGGTCTGGGCAATCGCCTGAAGCGGGTCCTGTGGGGGCTGGTCTGGTCCTTCACCGGCCTGCTGGTGCCGCGGCCCTTTCACGAGGTGCGTTCCGTTGTCCTGCGCGCCTTCGGGGCGAAGATCGGCCGCGGCGTGCATGTCTACCCGCGGGTGAAGATCTGGGCACCGTGGAACCTGGCGATCGGCGACGAGGCCGGGGTGGCCAACGGCGCGATCCTTTATTCGCAGGGAAACATCTCCATCGGCAGGCGGGCGGTCATTTCCCAGGGCGCCCACCTCTGCGCCGGAACCCATGACTACGAGGATCCGGGCATGCCGCTCATCACCAAGCCGATCGTCATCGGCGACCACGCCTGGGTCACGGCCGAGTCCTTCATTCACCCCGGCGTGACCATCGGCGAGGGCGCGGTGATCGGCGCCCGCTCCGTGGTGACGAAGGACATGCCGGAGTGGATGGTCTGCGCAGGCAATCCCTGCAAACCGCTCAAGGCGCGAATCATGAAAAATTCGAAAAAGACGGAGGAAAGCTGATGTCGGTATCTGTTTTGATTCTTACGAAGAACGAGGAGCAGGATCTCCCCGGCTGCCTGGAGTCCGTGGCGTGGTGCGACGACGTCCACCTCTACGACTCCCATAGTACCGACCGCACCGTGGAAATCGCGGAGGGCTTCGGCGCCAAGGTGACCGCACGGCCGTTCGACAACTGGTCGGCCCACCAGAACTGGGGCCTTGCGAATATCAGGTTCAAGTATCCGTGGGTCCTCTACATCGACGCCGATGAACGGGTTTCCGAGGGCCTGAAGAACAGCGCGATCGCCGCGGCGAAGGCCGATGCCCCGGAAAGCGCTTTCCGCCTCCGCCGCCGCGACTTCTTCACCGACGGCACCTGGCTGAAGCATGCCCAGATTTCGCCTTTCTATCTCCGCCTGTTCCGCCCGGAAAAGATGCGCTACGAGCGTCTGGTCAATCCGGTGTCGATCGTGGACGGCCCCATCGGCGATATCGATGGCTTCCTGGACCACTACCCCTTCAGCAAGGGCGTGGGCTTCTGGCTGCAGCGCCACATCAAATACGCCGACCTGGAAGCCGCGACGATCATGGAGAATCGCGAAAAGGGCGGGGAATTTTCCCTCTGGAAGGCCTTCACCTCCCGGGATTTCACCGAGAAGCGTTTCCACCAGAAGGAAGTCTTCTACCGGATTCCGTTTCGCCCGTTCGTGAAGTTTCTCTACATGTTCCTCGGCCGCCGCGCCTTCCTCGACGGCAAGCCGGGCGTGACCTATGCGATCCTGCAGTCGATCTATGAGTACTTCATCGTCCTCAGGCAGGCGGAACTGGAAGGCCGCAAGCGCCTGGCAGCCGCCGCGAAGTGATCTGAGGCGGGATTGCATCCTGTTGACCAAACCGCCCGGCTGCCTTCGTATCCCGGAAGTCACCTCATGAAGCGAACCGTCTTCGATTGGACCTGGAAGGGTCTCCTGCTTGCCGCCGTGATCGCCGCATCTGCAACCGCAGAGGAACCGGCGCCGCCCTCCGGCGAATACATCTTCAAAAGCAGGACGGAAGGCTACAATACCTTCCGGATTCCCGCCATCGTCGCGACCCCGAAGGGCACCCTGCTCGCCTTCACGGAAGGCCGCAAGAACGGGCCTTCGGACGGCGGCGACATCGACATCGTCATGAAACGCTCCACCGACAAGGGCAAGACCTGGTCGCCCTTGGAAGTGGTCTGGAACGACGGCGAAAATGCCTGCTCGAATCCCTGTCCGGTGGTGGTCAGCAAGACCGGCCGGGTGGTCCTGCTCGGCGTCCGCAAGCCGGGCCGGATCGGCGAGAACGATATCATGAAGGGCAGGGTTTCCCCTGACGAGCGCTGCCGCCCCTTCACGCTGAAGTCCGACGACGACGGCAAGACCTGGCAGGCGCCCCAGGAGATCACCGCCAGCGCCGACCGCGACAACTGGTTGTGGTATGTGACCGGCCCCGGCAACGGCATCGAGCTCCACCACGGCCCCCATGCCGGCCGTCTGCTGATTCCCTGCAACCACTCCACTTACGAGTACGGACAGGCGACCTACAACGCGCACACGATCTACAGCGACGACCACGGCGAGACCTGGCAGATCAGCCGGACGGAAATCGCTCCCGGCGCGAATGAAAGCACCGTCGCTGAACTCTCCGACGGCAGCGTCATTTTCAACTGCCGCATGCAGAAGCACGGCATCGGCCAGCGCGGCGAGGCGGTCAGTCACGACGGCGGTGAAACGTGGACCGGTTTCCGCAATGACGGCCCTCTGAAATGCCCGACCTGTGAGGCTTCGCTCATTTCCGTGGAGTTCGTGCCGAAGGATTCGAAGGAGCGCCGTTCGGCTCTCATGTTCTCCAACCCGCAGGGCAGGGGACGCACGAACCTCACGATCCAGATGAGCATGAACAACGGCAAGTCGTGGGAGTGGAAACTGCCCATCGAACCGGGTCTCAGCTACGGGTACTCCAGCCTCACCCACATCCCCGGAGGAGGCTTCGGGATCCTCTTCGAGGGGCCTCAGGACCCATCCGGGGGCATCCTGTGGCGGACGTTTGATATCCACGATTTTGTGATCAACAAATAGCCAGTCTCACGCCCTTCCCTTTCATGAGCGCTGTCGATACGACAGCGCTTTTTTTATGCGCCGGGTTAGAGTGTTAATGCCCCTCATATACCCGGGCGGGTTGAAAGACTCTCATCGATACGAAAAAGTTTACCATTCCGCCTTGCTTGGACTGCCGCGTGCTGGCATCCCAGCGCGGTTCGGTCGAATCCATCGATTCAAACAATCCGCGTTCCCATTCGCGCTTTTCATGGCAACACCGTCACCAGCCTTTCATTTTCTCGGCGTCCGTTTCTGGAACGCCCCGACGGATCAGCTTCTGGCCGAAATCGACCAAAAAGGCGGCATGCTCGCGGTTCCGTCCGCTCCCTCCCTGGCCCAGATGTCGGAGGATCCACTCCTCAAGACCGCCTATCAGCAGTCGCACTGGTCGGTGATGGACGGCGGTTACGTGGCTTTGGTGCTCAGGGCCATGGGCCGCAACTGCCGCCGCATTTCCGGCCTGCAACTGGTGCAGAAGATTACGGCAAATGCCGGGGAAGGTCCGCTGCCGATGCAGGAGCGGAAGATTCTCTGGGTCGTGCCCACTCCGGAGGAGGAGCAGCGCATCGATGTCTATCTGAAAACCAAGGGTTTCTCGCCCGAACGGCAGACCTACTACCGGGCGCCTTTCTACCAGAAGGATGAGGACTTCAACGATTCGGCGCTCACCGCGCTCTGCGGCGAGGTTCAGCCGGACTGGATCGTTCTCTGCCTCGGCGGCGGGCGCCAGGAGAAGGTTGCCTACTTCCTTACCCAAAATCTGTCGTCGTTCCAGGCGGATGCGCCGGTGGGTTCCCGCCGTCCTGCGATCCTCTGCACCGGGGCCGCCATCGCCTTCCTCACCGGCGGACAGGCTAACATTCCCACCTGGGCCGACCGCCTCTACCTCGGCTGGTTTCTGCGCATTGCGAAAGATCCGGGTGCGTTCATTCCTCGCTACTTCAAGGCGGCTTGGCATTTTCCCTTGGCTTTGTGGAAGTTACGTGGTACTTGGTTCACTGCTGTCTCCTGATGATCAACGGATTTGTCATATTAGATTCCGTGACCCGCGGCTTCCCTGCGGGTGAGGTGCCGTGCTCCCTGGGGAACCTTGACCAACCTCACCCACGGAGTTTCTCCCTGGCTACCCCGATTATACTCCGCCCGTTCCCGAGCGTTATTCAGGAAACCTTGATAAACGTCACCCGCTTCCTAACCGGTGTGCACGGATTCTGCTTTCTCTCACGTCAGTCTCTTATTCAACCCCGGTGAAACGAAACTTTCCGATGTTGAATTGCATTTTGCTCCCTTCCCAAAAACCCCGCCTCTAACCACCCCAACCCTTTCTTAGACCGGAGCCCGATAGCACCTTGTTGGACTCCATCTAGTTTGTCCCCCCCG
>JAQGPE010000525.1 GCA_028293225.1 Akkermansiaceae bacterium
CGCGACCGCCAGTTCGCGACGGAGTTCTTCATCGTCGCGGAGCTGGATGTCTCCGCGGGTCCGGAGCTGTCGGCAAAGGCCGCCAAGAGCGCCTACGAGGAGTGCCCGCGCTGCCGCCGCTACGAGCCATTGACCGAGTCCGGCCTGTGCGCCCGTTGCGAGTCCGTACTCCAGACCGTCTCACGAGCATGAAATTTGCCACCCTGTTTCTTGCCGTCACCCTGCCGCTCTACATCGCGGACCAGGTGACGAAGTTCTGGACCGTCGCCCATTTCCCGGAGCCGGTTCCGCCGAACTTCTCTTCAGGCGTGGAGATGCCGGTGATCCCGGGCTTCTTCAACCTGCTGCGGGTGCATAACCAGGGCGTGGCCTTTGGCACCGGCAACGGCTCCGCGTGGGCCCCGATCGTGTTCCTGATCGTGCCGCTGGTGGCGCTGGTGCTCATCACCCTCGGCTGGCGGAAGAATTTCTTTGCCGGTCTGGCCGGAAAGATCGCCGCGGGCCTGCTGCTCGCAGGGGTTTTTGGTAATCTGACCGACCGCCTGATCCAGGGTTCACGACTTTCGTACATGCAGGGCGCGCCCTTGTGGGATCGCCTGAAAGCCGGGTATGTCGTGGACTTTCTCGACTTCACCATCCCGGTGGTGAACTACCGCTGGCCGGTCTTCAATGTGGCCGACTCCTGCATCTGCGTGGCGGCGGTCCTGCTCTTCATTTCCGGCCTGCGCGCCGACATCAAGGACAAGAAAACGATCTCCGCCGCCTAGCTCCGGTCGCCGGAGCTTGCCACAGGCCCGGTTGCGAAGATGATCCATTCAAGCATGCGGATCTGGACTACCTGGCTTGTCTTCACCCTGTGGCTGGGCATTGCCGCGGGGCAGGAGGTCATTCCCCCCTCCGATGAGCCGCAGGTGCCTTCTGTCCATGTTCTGGACGATGCGCGAATTTTTTCGTCCGAGCCGGCGCGGCTCGCCGCCCTCGAGGCGCGGCTCACCGCGCTGGAGGCCAAGTACCGCTTCCCCGTCTATGTCGCGGTTTACGACACGCTCATCGGAACGGATGTCCGCGAGCGCTCCCAGCAGTTCCAGAACCAGTGGATCGGCAATGACGACCCCGGCCTGGTGGCCGTCTTTGAAACCGACAGCGGCTCGGTCGGTATCGGGGTGCACCCGCTGAAGCAACTGGAACTCAATTCCGGATCGCAGATCCCCACCATGGGGCCTCTGGATCTGTCGATGCTGGAGCAAGAGACCCTTACCCGCGAGGTCCAACAGCGGATCGGCAAGGTCCGGGACTCCCGTGACCGCGTGGAAGCGATCGTGAATGGTCTGGCGGATGAGATTACGCGGGATCTGGAGGCCCGCTCCGCGCCGGCTTCCAAGACGGCCACGCTGCGCATCGCTGCCTTCACGGTCGGTCTGATCGCCGCCACCGGCCTGGTGGTTCTGCTGGTGATGGCCTGGTTGCGCCGTACCGACACCCGGGCCAGGCAGCGCTACATTTTTCCTGACGTCAACGTCGGCACCCGCCTCGGCGCTCCCTACGGCGGCGGGAAAATCAGCTCGCGGGACTTTTCGGAACCACCGGGACCGCGGCCCTGACCCGTTCTTTGCGGCGCGGCAGGTGATGCGGCATCAGAGCCGCAAACAGGTGGACCAAGCCGAAAGCGAGTACTGCCAGGGTGATGCCGATCACGGCGCCGCCCAAGGCTCCGTTGGCCACGAAGTGCTTGATTTTCATGCCCCAGCTGTCGGGAGCCCCGGCCAGCTCCTGCGGGCGTAGATTGAAGTACTTCAGGATCGCTCCGCCCAGCCACGATTGCAGCGGGATCAAAGCCACGCTGGTCAGTGGATTGGAGATCCAGGTCGCGGCGATCGCGATCGGCACGTTTGCCCGTGCCCACGCCGCCAGCACGCCGGCCACGAGTGACTGGGGGATCGGCAGCATGAAAACCAGCAGGCCGATCGCCAGGCCCTTGGCCACGGTATCCCGGCAAGGCCGCCACAAGCGCTTGTCCATCATCGGCTTGGTTAAAGCCTGCCACCACTTGCGATGACGCATCTTCGGATGGCGCATGCCCCTGTAGGCGCGCCTGACCATCCATAGATATTTGCGTTTCATCGTAGGGGAGCGAAACCCTCTTGGGTCCGACGCTCGCAACTCTCCTCTCCAAGTGGCATTGTTTCAACCGCAAATCCCTTGCTCCGCGCAATCCGTGCCCCCAGTCTCCGGCCGCGCATGGACTGGTGGCAATCCCTCATTCTGGGCCTGATCGAAGGCATCACCGAATATCTTCCGGTCAGCTCGACCGGTCATCTCATTGTCGCTCAGCGGATGATGGGTATTGGCCTGGGGGCGGACAAGACGGTCGCCGACTGCTTTGCCATCTGCATCCAGTTCGGCGCCATCGCGGCCGTGCTGGGGATTTTCTGGCCCCGGGTCGTGCAGATGATCAAGGGCGTCTTCGGCCAGGATGCGGAGGGCTTGAAGCTTCTGCTCGCGATCTTCGTCGGGTTCCTGCCTGCCGCCATCATCGGCCTGATCGCCAACGACTGGATCGAAGCGAAGCTTTTCCATTTCAAGTGGGTGGCTCTCGCCTGGTTCGTCGGCGGCATCGCCATTCTCTTCGCCGACCGCTGGATGAAAAAAGGCGGCGGCTCAAAGGGTCGCAAGCTCTCTGAAATCACCATCCGGATGGCGCTGATCATCGGGTTCTTTCAGTGCCTCGCCATGTGGCCGGGCACGTCCCGCAGCTTGGCCACCATCCTCGGCGGGCTGTTCGTCGGTCTGGAACTGGCCGCCGCGGTGGAGTTCTCCTTCCTGCTCGGCCTGCTCACGCTGACGGCGGCGACGGTCAAAAAGACCATCTGGCCGATCAAGACCCCAGGCCTGGAAGCGTATCACGTGAAATTCGGTGGCGCCCACCTGCTTTGGGACACCTATGGCTGGATGCCGCTGGCGGTCGGCTGCGTGGTGGCCGCCATCTCCGCCGCCATCGCCGTGAAATGGATGATCGGCTACCTCAATCGCAAGGGACTGGGCGTCTTCGGCTGGTATCGCATCGCGATCTCGATCGTTGCCGTGATCATGATTGCCACCAATTTCGCGGGGCTGAACGGGGCCTGAGCCTGGATTCCGGCGGGAAACGCCCCCGGTGCGGAACGCCGTTTTCACTTGCCCGCCGCAGTTCCCGGGCTTGCACTGTCGGGATGCGCGGAGCGTCGCAAAGATCTCTTTTTGTTCTGTTCGCAGTGCTGCTGGCGCTGCTTGCGCCCTTGCGCGCCCAGGATAAGGCGGCCCGCATTAATCTGGCGGACGGCTTTGACTTCCCGGTCGGCAAGCCGGACGCCACCGGCTACTACATCGCCCGCGGAGTCCGCCTGACCGCTCCGGTCCACTTTGGTGAGGACTGGAACGGCCGCGGCGGTGGCGACACCGACCTGGGCGACCCCGTCTACGCCTGTGGCGATGGGGTGGTCACCTGGGCTTACGACGTCCATGTCGGCTGGGGAAATGTGGTGCTGATCCGCCACGCCTATCGCGACCCGGACGACGGCAAGGTCAAGTTCTGCGACTCCCTCTACGGCCACATGAACGAGATCATGGTGAAGGTCGGCCAACTGGTGAAGCGCGGCCAGCAGATCGGCACCATCGGCACCAACCACGGCATGTATCCCGCCCACCTGCACTTCGAGATCCGCAACAACGTCTACATCGGGATGCAGCGCGAGAGCGTCCAGCGGGACTTCAACAACTGGGCCGTTCCAAGCGATTTCATCAAGAAATACCGCCGCCTGAACCGCGACTGGGGCAAGGTTCTCGCCCCGATCGGCACCTACACCGACTACCAGGGCTTCAAGGGCCTCTGATTCATGCGTTCCTCGCGTTCGAAATGGCGGGTTGCCATCCTGTTCGCCGTCTCGCTGGCGGTCTGGTTTTACGACCGTCATCAGAAGCAGGGCGCTGACGGCGGCGGTCCCGCGCCCAAGGCAATCCCTGTTCAGGAGGGTAGTGGCGCCTCCACCGGCTCTTCCTCTCAAAAGGAGCCGTCGAAGGCGGGCCGCTACGAGAAATACGAAGGCTGTCTGCTGGTGAATCACCGCCAGAACGATGGCGACAGCTTCCGCGTCCAGCTGCCCGGCGGTCGCACGGAGGAGTTCCGCCTCTATTTCGTCGACTGCCCGGAAAGCGAATTCCGCACCTACGGTGGCGGGGCCACCAATCGTGAGCGGATCGATGAGCAGGCGAAGTATTTCAACATCACCGCCGAGCAGGCCGTAGGCATCGGCGACAAGGCCAAGCACTACACCCTGGATCTTCTGGGCCGGCAGCCCTTCACGGTCTACACCTTCTGGGAGGATCATTTCCACGACCATCGCATGAGTGCGATCATCCAGTCCGGCAACGGCGAGTGGCTTCACCGCAATCTGGTCAGGGAAGGCTATTCGAGGATTTTCACCAAGCCCTCTGAAATGCCCGACGGCACCCCAGCCAAGGAAGAGGTCGGGATGCTGCGCCAAATGGAGGAACAGGCGAAGGCGGCGCGGAAAGGTGCGTGGGGCTTATCTCGTTAAGGGAATTTTCCTGCCCGCCGGAGTGGATAAGCGGCGAACCTTGGTTTCCAGAGTTTCCGAATATTAGGCATATCGTATTATTAAGATGATGATCTTGCGAAGTGCCGAATCGATCGGGGGATGTGATGATTCGCGGAGCGTGAGGATCTTTCTGGCATAAGGATTTCAATGATTTCATTCCGGAAACTTGATTGTCTGAGTGTTCTATTTCATTTCCGGAATTCCTGGAAGCTTTCACAGCGAAATAGCTAACATACACTTAAAATTTAGTTGGTGGATAGTTGTTGAATATCATGGATGTCCATGTCAGGATATCTGCGTATGTTCCCCCCACACCCCCTGATTAAGTTGTCGCTTGCCCTGGTGGGTACGCTGCTTCCTCTGGGCGCTCAGACGCTCGTTTACTCGGTCCCCGCGGCGCCCAGCGTCACGACACCGAGTATGATCATCGCTCAGGACACCGAATACGGCAGCGCCATCCACCTCGCAGGTACGGATCGCGATTTGCAGAGCGCTACGGTTTACGTCTACTCCGACGTGGCCCGCACCGCCGAGGTGACCTTTTCGATCTACCAGGCCATCCCGGAAACCCGCTATCCGGCCACTGGCAGCACCAGTCCGGTGGCGAACCTGCAGCCGGGCGCGGCGCTGTGGACCTCCGGTCCCCAGACCATCTCCTTCCACGATGACGGCTCGACGAATCTGTCTCTCAACCAGCTGATTTTCTCCGGCATCAACACCTTGGTCACGGACAACATTTTCTGGGCCATCTCGTTCGACAAGGTCACCAACCTGACCACGAAATTCGGCCCTGAACTCGGCGCCGCATCGTCCGTCACCCCCTCGGGGGCGGCGAACGATCCGAGCCGGATCTATCAGCGGAATCCGGACCAGTTCAGCGGTGCCTGGGTCCAGTCGACACTGCCCAAGAGCGATCTGGCACTGACGATCAGCCTCACGGCCGTGCCGGAGCCTTCCGTCAGCGGCCTTGCCGCGGGCTTCGTGGTGTTCGGTCTGGCCGCGCGCCGCCGCCGGGCCTGAGCCCCGGCAGTGATTTGAATTCAACAGCCGGCATCCCGGGAGGGATGCCGGCTTTTTTTGGGGTGGAGCAAGTTTCTGCGAGTGCTTGATATTTTAGTTTAGATGGAAATCAGGGTTGAAGTAACACCTGCCGTCTGCTAGATCGTCCGCCAATCCCTCCAGTCATGTCCCCCCTCGCACGACTTTCGCTGGCCCTGCTGGCCACTCTTCTTCCCCTCGGCGCCCAGACGCTTGTCTACTCTCAGCCGGTGGTGGGAGGCGCCTCCTTTCCCTACCTGCTGGTTTCACAGGGGACCGAATATGGCAGCGCGATCCGTCTTTCCGGCACGGACCGGGACGTCCAGAGCGCCACGGTCGCCGTGTATTCCGACGTTGCCCGCACCGCGACCATCACTCTTTCGCTCTATGCGGCCATTCCTGAGGACCGGGGCTATCCGCCGACGGGCAGCATCAGTCCTCTCACCGGTCTTCGCCCTGCCGACACGCCCCTGTGGACCTCCGGCCCGCTGAACTTGTCCCTCGCCAGTGACGGGCCGACCAACCAGGCGCTCAATCAATTGATCTTTTCCGGCATCAACACGCTGGTGCCAACGGACATTTTCTGGGCCATCACCTTTTCGAATGTCACCAGCTCCGCCAGCGGTAATTTCGGTCCGAAATTCGGCGATCCCGCCAATGCCAGCCCTACCGGGGCGCTCAATGATCCGGGCCAGCTTTATCAGCGCGATCCGGATACGTCGAATGGCGACTGGGTGCCATCGACCCTCTTCGACCAGGGCGGGAATGTCCCGAACGAATCCCTTGGCTTCGCCCTGACCGCCGTCCCGGAGCCTTCCGTGCCGGTGCTCGTCGCCGGAATCACCGTGTTTGGCTTTATCGGGCGCCGCCGCCGCGCTTGAGTCGGTGGACGTGAAATCCACTCCGCTCGAAGCATCCGCCCTGCGCCTGGCCGACCGGCTGCGCCCGCTGCCGTTTTCGGCCCAGACCTACCTGCCGCTCGACTACGCCTGGGAGCCGCATTCGCTCTACCTCCGCCGCTACGGCGCCGGGAGAAAGCGGGTGGTCTTTCTCGGCATGAACCCCGGGCCGTATGGCATGGCTCAGACCGGGGTGCCCTTCGGAGAAGTGGCAGCGGTGCGGGATTGGATGGGCATCGAGGCCCCGGTCGGCAAACCGCCGCTCGAGCATCCCAAGCGGCCGGTCCAGGGTTTTGCCTGTCCCAAGTCAGAGGTCAGTGGCCGCCGTCTCTGGGGCCTCTTCGCCGAGCGCTTCGGCACCGCCGAAAAGTTCTTCGCCGACCATTTCGTCCTGAACTACTGCCCGCTGGTCTGGATGAGTCCGACCGGCGCGAACCTGACTCCCGACAAGCTGCCGTCCTCGGAAATGGAGCCGGTGGAAATTGCCTGCCTCGACCACCTGGCGGAGTCGATCCAACTCATGAAGCCGGAGTGGCTGATCGGCGTCGGCGCTTTCGCGGAAGAGCGCCTGCGCAAAGCGGCGGCGATGACCGGCTACACCGGCGGGATCGGCCGGGTGCTGCATCCTTCCCCTGCCTCTCCCGCCGCCAACCGTGGCTGGGCGGAAGCGGCGACGAAGCAACTGGTCGCCCAGGGCGTGTGGAGTGACCTGGCCACGGGACCATGACCATCGCCTTCCGCATCACCCGTGATTCCGTCTGCATGGGCGACGACGTGGACGCTCCACACGAGCTGGTTCTCGAGGTCTCTGCCGGTGATCCCGAAGCGATGCTGCGGGAGGTGATCCGGCGCTACCCGCTGGCCTCCATTGCGGGTGGCAAGGCAACCTGGATCTGCGAGGTTGGAGGCGCGGAAGTAGCGGTGGTCGCTCAGCAATGGACCGAGCCGCGGTTCATCGCCCTGCCTCTGGAGATCTGCGATGGAGCGGAGATTCACTTCGTCTACCACGCTCAGAGGCAGCCTGAGCCGTTCCTGAAATACCGTTCCCGGTAGTTTCACGAGTCAGCCGAAAGCTCGACAACCGTGCGCCGCTCCGCTGCCATCATGTCGTGATGAAACGCCTCATTCTCCTGCTTGCCTTCATCCTGCCGGTCCACGGCAACGATACCGCCATCAACGCCGGCGGCTTCGGTCCGGCTCCGCTGGGCGAGTTCGAAGGCGATGAATCGGTGATCCGCATGGTTTCGGAGACCATCGATGTCCATTTCGCCAAAAAGGAGTCGCAGGTTCACTGCCGGTTCACCTTTCGCAGCGGCAAGAAAAGCGGCGATGCCAAGCAGGTGGTGGGCTTCCCGGACCTGCTGCATACCGACTCCGACACCGGCGAAATCAGCAAGCTGGAGACCTTCATCGACGGCGAAAAGGTCGAAGCGAAAAAGGAGCGCGGCTGGTTCGTGACCGCCGACTACGCCACTCCGCGCAGTGGACTCGGCGATCCTCCGAAAGAGTACCCTGCGGATCAAATCCAGCGCGCGGACTTCTTCGTCGTGGAAGTGAATTTTCCCCCGGACAAGGATGTGATCGTCGAGCGCAAGTACACCTGCGCCAGCGGCGGAGATGTGATGGGCACCGCGACCTTCTACTACACCACTCATACCGGAGCGGTGTGGAAGGGGAACATCGGTCAGGCTGACTTCCACATCACACTGGATGGTTTCACCGTTGATGACCTCGCCTTCGAGGACGGCAGGCAGAAGATCCCGTCCCGCAGCCAGACCACCTGGTGCATGCCGAACCGCGCCGAGTGGACGGTCGTTTCCCCGACCGAGCTGAAGATGACCTGGAAGGACTTCGAGCCCGCCGTGCACAGCACCCGCCGCGGCATCCGCCTGGCCACCTGGTCAAAGCCGCCGGCCGGCAAGTAAAACGATCGTAACGGGCGGCCTGCACACTCGACAATCAGGTGCCGGTCCGCTGCCTTCTCCTCGCGATGAAACGCCTCCTCCTTCTGCTTGCCTTCATCCTGCCTGCTGTCGGCCACGAACCTACCATTGATGGCGGCGGCTACGATCCGGAGCCGGTCGGCGACTTT
>JAQGPE010000530.1 GCA_028293225.1 Akkermansiaceae bacterium
GTGCAGGAACCGCCCGCCGAGTTGCGGGCCGGAAAAACCGCCGGAGGCAAAGTAATCGAACGAGGTGAGCGGGCGCACTTCCTTGAGCCGCCAGCCGGCAAGCCGGTCATGGCCCTCGCCCCACCAGAACAGGCGCGTAGCCGAGCCCTGGGCCGCGTAGTAGTTCGCATCGGCCGCGGAAAATCCGGCGGGCGCTTCCCAGGTAATCGGATCGCGAACCGCGACCGGCTCGTGATGGAAAAAATGGTAGACGACCCGGCCGACCCAGCTGGCCGCGGGCTCGAAGAGAATCAACCGCCCGCCGGGGACGAGCACCCGATGGAATTCCCGCAGGGCCGTGCCCGGATAACGAAGGTGATGCCACACGTCGAAGAGGATAAGATGCGAAACCGAGCCGGCGGCAAAGCTCAATTGGTAGCAGTTCTCCCGGCGGTCCAGCCAGGGATTGGGAAAGAGATCGGTGGTGACGCACTGCGGGATGACGTCCTTGAGGCGGCCCATGCCTGAGCCGAGTTCCACGACCGGGCCGGGCAGGGCCGGATCGAGGCGGCGCGCGAGCTGGCGGTAGAATTCCCGGTAGATCTCGCGCAACATGGGCTTGCGGTCCCACGCGGCGCGATTGCGCTGGATCTCGATGTTATGCTGCTCGAGCGGCGGCGCGTCGTCCGCGTTCATGGCAGCCGCCGGGCGCGGGACCGGACGGGAAAATACCGCCGGCCGGAGCGGGGGGCGGCGGCGATTTCGGAGCGGGTCGGAGGGCGGGACGACACAGGTAGGGCGGGCAAATATGCAGCTGGAGGCAGCCGGTTTTTGCCTTTTGGGTCGAGGAGAATTTGGCTGCCCACCTCCTCCTACTGGCGCGAGAAAACCAGCAGCCGGCAATCCGTCAGCACGGTCCCGTCCTCGGCGCCATGGAGCGCGATTTCCTGCATGCGCGGGAAACTCATGGCGGCCAGCCGCGACTGGAGGACACCGCGCTCCGCCAGGGATTGGGAGGAGTCCAGATAAACCACGCGGTCGACCGCGTGCAGGTCGCTTGCCTCCAATTCCGGGAGCAGGATGAGCCGCTGGGGAATCGGCTGGGTAAACGTCAGTGTCGAGCGCTGGACGAAGTCATGGATGAGCACGGCATCGCGCGGGCGGGCGACTTGCACCAGCTCGCGTCCCCAGCCGCGCCAGTTGGAGTTGCGGGAAAACCCGGTGTCGAGATACGGAGCCTGGTAATAGCTGTGCGTCTGGAAAATCGCGGAGGCCACCAGCATCATCCCCAACGCGCCGAGGAGGACGGCCAGGCGCCGGGGTGCGAAACTGGCGGCGCGCAGTTCATGGAGGTAATTGAAACCCAGCGCGACCAGCCAGGTCAGGAAAAAATAATGGATGACAAAATAGCGCGGCCAGACCGAGAGGTTTTCCACCTTGAGGAAATACCCGATCTGGAAGGCAAGGGACACGGCGCTGCACAACAGCACGAGTGCGCCCTGGCGCTTGAACTCGCGGTCGGGCATCCCGGGGCGCGCGGCAAACCGGCCGCTGAACAGCAGCGCGGCGGCCACCCCCGCGACCAGCGGCCAGAACCAGAAGAGGAAATCGGTGAAGCGCGACTGGCCGGCGAGATGGCCGGCGAGGACAAGATGGAAGCCATCCGACAATTGCGGCCACAGCGCCGTCCCCTCGGCGCCCCACCGGCCGACGTCGGCCTTCTGGTGGTTTTGCTGGAGGTAGGGCCAGGTGACGGACAGCACGATCACATAGCTGAGCGCGAGGTGCGCGTGGAAGCGCAGCCAGTCGCCGCGCCGGCGGAGCACGAGGAACAGGCCCTGACCGATCGCGGGAAAGACCACCCAGCTCTGCACAAAAAAACCGAAGGTGAGCAGCAGGCCGTAGGCGGCGAACCATGCGACATCGGCCCACGCGCGACCCAGCGGGCGGCGATCGAGCCGCAGGACCAGCCACGTCGACCAGACATAGAACGCGACGCCGACGATGTATTCCCGGATCTGGAGGACATGCATCAGCAGGTAGGCGTTGAAGCCAAACAGCCCGAGCAGGAAGAGCCGCGGCGCCAGCCGCCAACCCGCCGAGAGCGCCAGCAGTCCGGCCAGCACGACGCTGAGGAAGAAGATATTCACGCCACGGAAGAAGATTGCGCTGTGCGTTCCGGCCAGGCGCATGAGCGAATTCTGGATCAGGAAATACAGCGGCTGGTAGGCACTGAAGGAGTTGGCGGCGATCACGGCGTCCCAAGTAGCGCGCGGTGACGGCTCCACGGTGAGGAAGGGTTCCCCGCCGTTGATGATGCCGACCCGCAAGCCCTCATCGGTGCTGATGCCCTTCAGGTCGATCAGGGTGACATAGGTGGCGAGGATCGCCAGGCACGCCACCACCGGGACGAAGCGCGGGAATCTGGGGGCGGATGCGGACATCAGTAGCGGTGGCGCGTATCGGCGTGGTAGAGTTCGAGCGCGCGCGCGAATCGCTGGCGATAGCCGTAGTGTTTTTCCTTCTCGTGAACGTAGCCCTTGGGATGGAAGTCATGGTCGAAAAGAAAGGTTAGCGTGAACTCGTTCAC
>JAQGPE010000571.1 GCA_028293225.1 Akkermansiaceae bacterium
ATTCCTCCTCCTCCCGGGGTATCTCCGCAGGCTCTTCGGCCCTCTGCTTTTCATCACTGCACTGTTGCTGGCACTGCCGGCGAAGGCGGTTAATACCTTCCAGGCGGTGGCGGCGCTGCCGGAAGTCCGCTCCAATTTCACCGCCACCCTGCTGAACAACGGCAAGGTCCTGGTCGCAGGGGGATCGGGCAGCGGAGCCGTGGCATTGAAAACAGCGGCTCTCTACGACCCTACCACGGGAGCCTGGACGGCCACCGACTCCATGACGATCGCCCGGGCTTCCCATACGGCCACGTTGCTGCCCAGCGGCAAGGTTCTGGTCGCGGGAGGAGCCGGAGCGGGCGGGGAAATCTACGACCCGGCCACCGGCAAATGGGCCGCCACCGCCAACACCATGAGCGACGCACGCCAGTTCGCCACCGCGACGCTGCTGGCCAGTGGCAAGGTCCTGATCGCAGGCGGCAGCAACAGCACTGGCACTCTGAAGACGGCGGCTATTTTCGATCCCGCGCTCAATACCTTCTCCGGCACGACGGCGGTGATGAACCTGGCCCGCGGCAACCATACCGCGACGCTGCTGCCCAGCGGCAAGGTCCTGGTATGCGGCGGCAACAACGGCACGACCTCGATCCAAAGCGGCGAGCTCTACGATCCCACCGCCTCCACCTGGACCCTCAGCGGCACTCAGGCGATCGGCCGCGCCTCTCAGACCGCCACGCTTTTGACGACGGGCAAGGTGCTGCTCACGGGAGGGAACGACGGGACCAACAGCCAGGGCTTCGCGGACTTGTACGATCCGGCAGTGACCAGCGGCAATCCCTTCACCCAGCTCACGAACAAGCTGAATGCCACGCGCACCCGGCACACCGCCAGCCTGCTGGCGAACGGCCAGGTGCTGATCGCCGGGGGAACGACGGCGCTGGGTGGCACCGCGGTGTCCAGCGCCGAGCTGTTCGATCCCACAGCCGCCACTTTCACTGCGGTGGGCAGTCTGGCGACCGCCCGCTCCTCCCACGCGGCGACCCTGCTGCCCACGGGCCGGGTGCTGATTTCAGGCGGACTCACCGGTGCCTCCCCCACCGCCAGCACAGAGTTGTTCGATCCGCTGGCGGGTTCGTGGGAGGATACCGGAAACCTGGACAGCATCCGCTCCGGCGCGCCATTGGTCGGACTGGTTAACGGACGGATTCTGGCCATCGGCGGCGGGAACCCCCTCTCCGGCATTCCCGTAGGCACCGCAGAGGCTTACGATCCCGGCACTGAAAACTGGTCGAAAGCCGGAACTCTGAAAACCGCACGCAGTGGGTCGATGGGAGTTCTATTGCCGGGCGGGAAGGTCCTGGCGAGTGGAGGAACGACCGGCGGTGGGTCGCTGGCCAGTGCCGAGCTCTACGATCCGGCGACGAACTCCTGGAGTTTCACCGGCTCCATGGGACTGTCGCGCGCGCAGAGCACCATCACCCTCCTGCAAAACGGAAAGGTCCTGATGGCAGGAGGCATCTCAAGCAATCCTCCCGGTGGCAGCAGCCCCTTTCTCAGTTCGGCGGAAATTTACGACCCTAAAACGGGTGCCTGGAGCCCCACCGGCGGCATGGCCGGCCCGCGCAGGCAGCACACGGCGATCCTGCTGGCCAGTGGAAAAGTGCTGGTATGCGGCGGCGCCCAAGGGAGTTCGAATATCGCAACCGCCGAACTCTACGATCCACAAACCGGAACCTGGAGCAGCACCGGCAGCATGGCCATCGCAAGAACGGGCCACGCCAGTGTCCTATTGCCGGACGGCAGAGTACTGACGATGGCCGGCAAAACGTTTGTGACTTCAGGTCCGGTCCTGAACGCCGAGGTCTATAATCCGGTGACCGGACTCTGGACGGCGGCAGGGACGATGAGTGAAGACCGCAGCGGTTTTCCGGCGACCGTTTTGGACAGCGGCAAGGTGCTGGTGGCGGGCGGGGTGCGCGCTTCGAATTCAGGCAGCGTGACGGTGACGGAGATCTACGATCCGGTCGCGGGAACCTGGACTGCCGATGCACCTTCATCCAACGGCGGATCAGCGTTCTTTTTATCGGACGCCGGAATTTTCCTGCGCAACGGGAAATTTATGCTGATGGGCACGACTTTTGAAAACGACGGCAGCTTCAAGTCCCTGGTGCAGCTCTACGACGAGGGCCGCGGCGATCAGCGGGCTTGGCGTCCGAATATCGCGACTGCAACGCTCGACGGCTTCCGCAGTCTGACGGTCACCGGCAGTGGCTTCCGCGGTCCATCCGGGGCATCCGGCGGAGGAGTTCAGGATTCCTCCACCAACTATCCGGTGGTGCTATGGCAGACACCCGGGAACCAGTACGGCACCTACCTGCCCCTGCTGGGAACGGCCAGCTTTACGGACGGTTCGCTGTGCACCGCTCCGGTGCCGCTCTTCGTGGGCTACGGCACGGCCACCGTGTTCGTGAATGGCGCCCCCAGCGTTTCCATGCGGGTCTCTTCCGATTTCTCCGCAATGCTCGACAGCGATGGCGACGGCATGAACGACCTGGCGGAAGCCAATGCGTCTCAGTTCGGCTTCGATCCTTTGAAAGCGCAGCCCGTGCTGGTCGCACAATTCAACGCGACCGCCACCGGCGCCGGTTTTTACACCCAGGCTCAGTACGACGCCAGCCGAACCCAGGGGCGCAACGACGTCATCAACAGTCCCAACACCTACAGCCTGTATTCCGCCGCGCAGATCCAAGCGCTGAACGTGAATGTGCCGCTGATCCAGCGCGATGCTATTACCGGCCTGTTCAAGCTGACGCTGGGGCTGGGGAAAACGCCTGCTCTGGGCACCACCGCGTTCACGGCATTTCCCTTCGACGTGGCCGGCTCTCAGATGCAGATCGTCAATGGAAAGATCGAGTTCACTTTCCCTTCCACGAACGGAGCCGCGTTCTTTCAAATCCAGTCCAAACCCTAACGGGCCGCAACGAACCCGCGATTTGACATTCGGCCCGCTCGCGGCGAGTTCTGGAACGGCACGGACCGCAGGCGATCCGGCGCATCTCCAACTCCATCCATTCCGACGACGACGATGACAATCACTCTTGAAGGCAGACGGGCGCTGGTGACCGGCGGCAGTTCCGGAATCGGCGAAGCGATCGCGCGGGCGCTGGGCGCGGCGGGTGCGAAGGTCGCCGTGAACTGCAACTCCCACCCCGAGCAGGGCGAGGCGGTGGCGCAGTCGATCCGCGACCAGGGCGGCCAGGCCTTTTCAGTCCAGGCCGACGTCTCGAATCCGGAAGCGGTCGCCGCGATGTTCAAGCGGCTGGAAGCCGAGTGGGGCGGCATCGACATCCTGGTCAACAACTCCGGCATGGACGGCAAGCCGGCGCCGGTGTGGGAGATCGATCTGGAATCGTGGAGGAAGGTCATCGAGGTGAATCTTTTCGGAGCCTTTCACTGTGCCCGCGAGGCGCTGGGGCGAATGGTGGCGCAGAAATCCGGGGTGGTGCTGAACATCACCTCCGTGCACGAGGAAATCGCCTGGTCGGGCTTCAGCGCCTACTGCGCCAGCAAGGCCGGCGTGAGCATGATGACCAAGACCCTGGCCCAGGAGGCCGCGCCCTATGGCGTGCGGGTACTGGCCCTCGCTCCCGGGGCGATCAAGACGCCGATCAACAAGAACGTCTGGGACAATCCGGAGGGTCTCAAGGATCTGCTCAACAAGATCCCGCTGAACCGGATGGGCGAGGCCTCCGAGATCGGCAACATGGCGGTGGTGCTGGTGTCGGACGTGGCTGCCTATCTGACCGGCCGGACGGTGGTGGTCGATGGCGGCATGACCGACTACCCCGACTTCGCGCATGGCGGTTGAGCGGTTCTGTCAGACCAGTTGGACGCTGTAGTTCTGCCCCTCCCAGTTACCGGCTTCTTTCCAGAGGAAGGTGAACTCCACCGTGCTGCCGGCTGGGGCCTTTTCGACATCCAGGTCGACATACCACACGGCCAGATGATCCATCTGGATGGTGGCGGTTTCCTGTGAAGTGGCCCAGGCATCGGCCGACCAGACCACCCGGGCCTCGGCAGGCAGGACCAGACGGAGGATCTTGCCGGCGGCCTGGAGGCGGATGGGATGATGGAAGGTCCAGATGTCGTGCTTGCTGGCCGGCTTGTTCACGACGTAGCGCTGATAGACCGGCTCCATGCGGTCGAAGCAGACGCCGTCGCTGGCGCTGCGGACCAGGGAGATATACTCCGCGTGGGACCAGCAGAGCGGCATGGCGGAGCCGGTGGGGTTGCCACGTTTCATGCTGCCGTCCGGAAGATCATCCACATCCCAGAGCTGCTCGGCGATCATGCCGCCGTCGTTGGCGAACTTCTCGTAGGTATCCAGGTAGGGGTGGGGGTCACGACCGGCGGAGAGTTCGTAGTGGCCGCGTTCGCCGGTGAGGATCGGCCAGCAGCGACCGACGCCGGTGCCGTCAAAAGCTTTGCCGTCTTCCTTCTGGCCGTAGCCGTCGTGGTTGTAGCGACGCCAGCCAGGGCCCTGGGGCAGGTCGTATTTCAGGGCGGCATCGATCACCGCCACCGAATCGACGATCACCGGATCATCGGCGGCGCGGATCCCATAGCGGACCAGTTGCAGGAAATCGCCACCCACGACATTGCGGACCGGATGGGTGCCGCCGCCATTGGCGAGGGTGATCTCGTCGGTGTCGGGATTGACCGCCTCGTGGCAATGCAGCGGCTCGGCCGGAGTGATGCGGACGTAATGGCGCGGCTTGCCTTCCAGCAGTTCGCCCTTGGTGGTGACGGTCCAGTCTTCGAGATGCGAGGACAGCCAGTCGGCGTAAATCAGGAGGAAATCGGCCATCTCCGATTCCTGGCGGTCGGTGGCGAAATCGGCGGCCGCGACCAAGCTGGCGATGATCGCGGCGAGGGTCGACGGCGAGTAACCGGAATTCTCCTCCCAGCGTTCCTGGCCGGTGACCGGTCCATTCAAGACCAGGTAGGTGGCGGCGCGGGAAATGAGGGTCCAGGGATCGAATTCCTCCAGGGCTTTCTCGCGGCGGAGCCGCCAGGCGAGGACCACGGGTAAGGCGATCTCGTCGAGTTGGATGCCCTTCCAGTAAGGGGTGCCGTCGATGAGGCTGTTCTGCGGCATCAGGCCGTCGTCGTCCTGCACACAGGTGAGCCAGATGAGGCCGCGGAGGGCGAACTCGGAGCGCTTGCAGGCCAGCAGGGCGGTGGCGGTGTGGATCATGTCGCGGGTCCAGACCAGATGGTAGCCGCCGCGCTCGTTGTCGTCCTTGATTTCGCCCCAGGGGATGCTGAGGGAGGCGACCGTGGCGCCGGGGAAGGTCTTGTCCTCATGGGCCATGAGGATGCACTGGCTGAGGCGGAGCTGGGAGAAGATGTGTTCATTCTGCTTTTCGCAGCCATTCTCGGCGCGGGTGCGCTGCCACTGCGCGACGTAGCGGTCGCGCTGGGCGGAGAATGGCGTGGCGAGGGCCTGGAGAAGCTGGGTGGCGGCGCTCTGGCGGCTGCTGCCGAAGGACAGGGCCATCACAAATTCCCCGTCGCGGGAGAGATCGATTTCGCCGGTGACGGCGATATTCCCCTCCTCCGCCCGATCGTATTCCCAGTCCATCCGATAGCCGTGCATCAGGTCCTGCCAGCCGTCGCTGCGGCCGACGTAACCGGTCGAGCGGCGGGTGAAATCCGGCGAGCAGCCGAAGACGGCGTGGACGTCCTTTTGCCAGGCGTGAAAGTAGCGGTGTTCGCCGAGATTGAGGAATTCGGCGGAGTTGCCGAGGCCGCTGCCTTTCAGGTGCGGGGCGAGCAGGGCGTAGAGCTTCAGCTTGCCCTTCAGTGAGTCGTCGAGGATTTCGACGCGGGTGTGGATGAGGAGGACGGGCGTGTGGGGCTCGCCGATGACTTCTTTGACGATGCGGTAGCGGCCGGCGCGGTCGGTGTTGGTGAGGCGGTAAAGGAGAGCGTGCTCCTCGGGATACTCGATGTGGTGGTCGAGATCGCGGCGCTCTTCGTGGCAGAAGGTCTCGCCATCGGTGATGAGGAACTGGAGGTCGCGGGTGTTCGGGGTGTCGACGTGGGGGTAGTAGACCTCGTTGACGATGCCGTGGCTGAGGGTGAACCAGATGCGGGCGGCGCTGTTGTAAGCGGTGCCGATGCCGTCCTTGGCGCTGGAGGTCCAGCGGGGTTCCATGCCGGGAGCGCCGGGGGCGAGGTTGGGTTGCGGGGATGACATCGGTGGTTAGGAGCGGGGTCGGGAACCTGTCGCCCGGGTTAAGGCGGGAGCAAATGAATCCTTTGGGTGAGGTTGGGCAGGGTCTTCAGCGGCGGTGCTGTGGCTGGGTGAGGTTGGCCAGGGTCCGCGTGAGCCCGGAGGTTTTGGGTGAGGTTGGCCAGGGCGGCAGCGATTTTCGGACTTCCGGATTCTGGAGGGAGATTGGGTGAGGTTGGACAGGGTTTTTCGCGAAAGAGGAAGTCACCCGGCGGGCGGAAGATGAGGGCGATTCGGGGGTGGAACCGCAGAGGGCGCAGATTGCGCGGAGGAAGGCGAAGATGCATGGGCCACGGGTACACGAAGGTGCGCAGGGGTTCCATTGTGGGGGACGCAAATGGGTTGGGCGGGGAGGCTCCGGTGGAGAGGGTCAGCGGCCGGAGGCCGTGGGCTTCCCGTAGGAGGGTGAGGCGGAGTTCCGGAGAAGAGCGAGCGCGCCGAATCTTGCCCAAGAAAGCACGTGAAGGCGCGCTCGTCTTGCGGCTGTCGCCGACGGCTGGGATCCAGGGTTCCTCGCTGCGCTCGTCACCCTTCGCTAGCACCGTAGCCCCCGGGTGGGGGCGTCAGAAGAAACAGCGGCCTGCGGCCGTGGGCTTTTCAGAGCAGCCACGGGACGTGTCAGCCACTTGGCAAGCATGAGGCGCAAGCCTGGAGGGATGTCCCGCTCTGGTTAGACGAGGCCCTTGCGGAGGGCCTTTGAGACGGCTTCGGTCTGGGTGCGGACGTGCAGCTTCCGGTAGACGGAGCGCAGGTGCATGTCGACGGTGTGCTGGGAGATGTCGAGCTGGTCGCCGATTTCCTTTTTGATGAAGCCCTTTACCAGCAGGCGGAGGACTTCTTCTTCACGGGCGGTGAGCGGCTCGGTCTCCTCGACCGGGCCGTGCTTCGAGAAGCCTTCCAGGATCATGCTGGCGATGGTCCCGGTAAGGGCCGCCGAGCCGCTGACGACATCGCGGATGCCGGTGAGGATTTCCTCGGGGTCGGCGGTTTTGAGAAGATAGCCGGAGGCGCCGTTGCAGATGGCGCGGTAGACGCGCTCGCGGTCGTCGAAGGAGGTCAGGATGACCACCTTGAGTTCGGGCGTCTTGGTCTTCACCTCACGCAGAACGGCGAGGCCGTCGCGGCCGGGAAGGCCGACGTCAAGAAGGAGAAGGTCGGGAGGAGCGGCGCAGTAGCCGAGCTCGGAAATCAACTCATCGGGATGGCTGAAGACCTTCTCGCATAGCATGTCCTCCTCTCCCGTGATCAGACGCGCGATCTGCTTCGCGAAGTGAGGATGGTCCTCGACGATCCAAATACGGGTAGGTGCTTTGATATCACTCATCGGCGGAGAGTTTGCTGGCCACAAGGTTGCCCCTTTTTACGGAAAGACGCAAGGTTGTCCCTTTCCCAGGTGAAGATTCAATGTCGAGAAGCCCCTCCAGGACGCGGGCGCGGTCGGTCAATTTTGCCACACCGCGGGGCTTGCCGTCGGGTTCCTGGGGCAAGCCGACGCCATTGT
>JAQGPE010000583.1 GCA_028293225.1 Akkermansiaceae bacterium
GCACTTCGCCGAGGTCCTTGGTTTCGCCATCGACGACGATCTCGTAAGGCATGCGGCAGGCCTGCGCGCACTCGCCGCGGTTGGCGGAGCGCTGGCCGAGCGATTCGCTGGTCAGACACTGGCCGGAATAAGCAACGCAGAGTGCGCCGTGGACGAAGACTTCGATTGGCGTCGGCCCCGCGAGTGTCTGGAAACGCTCGATTTCCTTCACGGAAAGTTCGCGCGCCAGCACGGCGCGCTCCATGGGGAAGAGCGATTCGATGAAGCGCAGCCCTTCCGGCGAGGTGATGGTCATTTGCGTCGAGGCGTGCAGCTCGACTTTCGGAGCGAACTCGCGCGCCATCTTCGCCAGGCCGAGGTCCTGGATGATCAACGCATCGACGCCCGCGGCCGCGATGGTGCGGAGCTGGCGCTCGGCGGCCTCGAGCTCGCCGGTGAAGATGAGCGTGTTCATTGCGACGAAGCCCTTTACCCCGTGCTTGTGGAGGAACTGCATCAGCTCCGGCAGATCCGCCTCGGTGAAGTTGTCCGCGCGCAGGCGGGCATTGAACTTCGGCAGCCCGAAATAGATGGCGTCGGCACCGGCGGCGACAGCCGCGCGGGCACAGTCCCAGTTGCCTGCGGGACTCAAAAGTTCGGGGGTCATGTCGGGCGCGTTCATCCGTGACGGCCACCGATGGCATGGATTTGGGACAATGGAAAGAGCGGGGAATTCCGGAGATTCCGCAACCACCCGCGCCGGGGGTGGTTCATTCTACAGGAAAAGTTCTCCTTTCCACCATGTTCCAGCCACTTCCAGACTCATGGACGCCGCAGGAAGCGGCCCATCTTTTGCGCAGAGCCGGCTTCGGGGGATCGCCCGATGCGATCGCCAGATTTCACGCTCTCGGGCGGATCAAGGCGGTCGACAGCCTGCTGAATCCCGCCGAGCCGGTCAGCGCTTTTCCGGTTCCGGCCTGGGCGACGCCAGACCAGGCGCTGGCCGACATGCAGCAGCGGCAGGATGAATACAAAGAAGCCCGTGCGCCGCACCCCGATCTCAGTCCCGAACAAGCCGACCGTCTGAAGCGCGAGACCAACCAGAAATTCCAGCGCAAGAACCGCATGGAGACGGTGGAGGCGCAGGGCTGGTGGTTCAACCGCATCCTTACCACCCAGGCGCCGCTGCGCGAGAAGATGGTGCTGTTCTGGCACGATCATTTCGCCAGCTCGGTCCAGAAGGTAAAGCAGCCCTATTTGATGGTGAAACAGAACGAACTGTTCCGCCAGCATGCCTTCGGGTCCTTCAAGGAGTTGACCCACCAGATCGTCCGCGACCCCGCGATGATGCTGTATCTCGACACCCAGACCTCGAAGAAGGGCAAGCCGAACGAAAACTTCCCGCGCGAGCTCATGGAACTCTTCACGCTGGGTGAAGGCCACTACACCGAGGCCGACATCAAGGAGGCAGCCCGCGCCCTGACCGGCTACCAGATCAACCGCGCCACCGGCGAGGTCGTTCACAATCAGCGCCAGTGGGACAACGGCGTGAAGACGATCTACGGCAAGAGTGGTAAATTCGACGGCGACGACGTGGTGAACCTGATTTTCGATCAGCCCTCCGCCGCCTCGATGCTGCCTTCCAAGCTGTGGGAGTACTTCGTTGCCGAGGACCCGGGTCCGGAAATCACCGGTGCGCTGGCGGTGTCGTTCCGCTCCGGGGATTTCAAGATCGCTCCGCTGCTGCGGCAGATTTTCCTCTCGAAGGAGTTCTATGCGGAGCCGGTGATGCGGAATCAGATCAAGTCGCCGGTCCAGTATCTGGTGCAGCTTTTCAAAGAGTTGGAGGTCCAGTCGCCGTCGGCGGTTTACGTGCTTTCGTCCGAGCAGCAATTGGGCGAGGTCCTGTTCGCACCGCCGAATGTGGCCGGGTGGGACTGGGGCAAGGCTTGGATCAATACCAACACGCTGCTGACCCGCTACAACATCGCCGGCTTCGTGACCAAGGGCGCCGAGGATGCTCCCGGGGAAACGCAGGGTGAGGACAAGATGGCGATGACCGATGCCGGTGCGAAGAAGTTCCTGGTCAACGCGATGAAGCGGGCGCAGCGCAACTGGCAGGGACCCGACTACGAGAAGATCGCCCCGCGGCCACTGCGCGAAGATCCCGCCGCGCTGGTCGACGCCCTCACCGCGCGGTTTTTTCAAGTGCCTCTGGCCGGCCGCCAGCGTGAGACCTTTGTGGCTTATGCGACCGAAAAGAAGGGCGCCATTTTCACCAATCATGAGGTGGCCGAACTGTGCCATCTGATGCTGAGCACGCCGTATTATCAGCTGGCCTGATTTCCACCGAACTCCTTTCCGAAT
Organism: Akkermansiaceae bacterium; assembly: GCA_028293225.1. Taxonomy (GTDB): domain Bacteria; phylum Verrucomicrobiota; class Verrucomicrobiia; order Verrucomicrobiales; family Akkermansiaceae; genus Haloferula. Next base: position 2,347 of record JAQGPE010000583.1, read on the forward strand.
TTCCGATCATGAAGACCCGCCGTGAATTCCTCCGCTCGACCATGCTGGGCGCTTCGGCCACCTGGACGGTGCCGATGTTCATCGAACGAACCTTCGCCGACCTGGCCAATGGCGCGCGCGATCTGGCCACGCAGCCGGTAACGGGCAAGGATGGTACGATCCTCGTGGTACTTCAGCTGGCCGGCGGCAACGACGGCCTGAACACCCTGGTTCCGTATGCCGACGACATCTACCACCGCTCGCGGCCACGGCTTGGCAAGAAGGAGAGCGAAATCCTCAAGCTCAGCGACTACGTCGGTCTGAACGGCTCGATGCCTTTCATGAGCGAATACTTCAAGCAGGGGCACCTGGGCGTGGTCCAGGGCGTCGGCTACCCGAATCCGAACCGTTCGCACTTTGTCTCCACGTCCATCTGGGAGACGGCGGACATCGAGCATCGCTCGAACACCGGCTGGCTCGGCCGCTACTTTGACAATGCCTGCAAGGGCGCGGACCCGACGGTGGGAATCAGCCTGAACAAGACCCAGCCGGAAAGCTTTGGCGCGTTGAAGAACCCAGGCGTCTGCCTGAGTTCGCCGGAGCTGTACCGCTGGATCCACGGCGGCGGCGAGAAAGCGCAGGCGGAGGAATTCTTCGCCTCGCTCAACTCTCCGGATGACGACGACAAGCCGGTCGATGGCGGTTCGATCGAGATGCCCGCGGGTGGCAAGGTCGGCGGCATCCAGGGTGAGAGCAACCTGGATTTCCTGGAGCGCGTCGCTATGGATGCGCGCGTTAGCTCCGCCAAGATCATCGAGCTGGCCGCCAAGTACAAGTCGAAGGTGCAATACGAGGGCACGCCGATTTCGCGCAGCTTGAACATGGTGTCGCGCCTGATCGCGGGAGGGCTGCCGACGCGGGTCTACTACGTCAGTCATGGTGGCTTCGACACGCACAACCAGCAGCTCAATTCCCACGACCGCCTGCTCGGCCAGCTCGACTCGGCGTTGAAATCGTTCTTCGCCGACCTCAAGGATCAGGGCAATGCCGACCGGGTCACGCTGATGACCTTCTCCGAGTTCGGCCGCCGCGTGGATGAAAACGCCAGCGCCGGCACCGACCACGGCCGCGCCTCCTGCCTGTTCGTCGCGGGGGGCGGAGTAAAGGGTGGTCTCTACGGTCAGTATCCGAGCCTGAGCGATCTGGACGTGGGTGATCTGAAGCACCATGTCGATTTCCGCGGGGTCTATGCCTCGGTGCTGGAGAACTGGCTGAAGACACCGTCCGCGCCGATCCTGAAGGGCCAGTTCGACAAGCTGAAGTTCATGGCCTGAGCTTGCAATGCCACGGCCACTTGATGCGTAGTAGCAGGATGTCGCTCCGTCTTCTTCCTTTTTGCGCGCTCGCTCTGACTCTGGCTGCTCACGCGGCGGAACCCGTGAAAGCGGTGCGGGAGGGCAAGCAGATCATCGTGCGCTCCGGCGACCGCGAAATCCTGCGCTATCAGGCGGAGGCCGGCGATCTGCCGCGGCCGGAGATCAAGGAGGTCTATCGTCGCGGTGGCTATCTTCAGTCGGTTTTCACTCCGGCGGGGAAGCTGGTGACGGATGATTTCGCGCCGAACCACCTGCACCACCATGCGGTGTGGACCTCCTGGGCGACGACCCAGTTCGAGGGCCGTAAGCCGGATTTCTGGAACATGGGTGAAGCCACCGGCCGGGTGGATTTTGTCGCGGTCGATGAGGTCTGGAACAAGGACACCAGCGCGGGTTTCACCGCGCGCCATCAGTTCGTCGACATGACCGCCAAGCCGGAGAAGGTGGTACTGCTGGAGACCTGGAAGGTCATCGTGACGACCGATGGCAAGCGCAACATCATCGACCTGGTCTCGATCCAGAACTGTGCCACGGAGTCGCCGCTCAAGCTGCCGGAGTATCACTACGGCGGCATCGGCTTCCGCGGCAACCGCGAGTGGGATGGTGTTGAGGGCTGCCGGTTCCTGACCGCTTCCGGCCTGACCGATCGCAACAAGGTCAACACCGCGCACGAGCCGTGGTGCTGGGTCGGCGGTAAGGTCGGCGGCGAGACCTGTGGGATCACTTTCCTGGGTTCGCCGGACAACTTCCGTGCGCCGCAGCCGTTCCGGGCCCATCCTTCGGAGCCTTTCTTTTGCTTCGCGCCCCAGCAGATGGGCGAGATGGCCATCGAGCCGGGCAAGACTTACACCGCCAGCTACCGGATGGTGGTGACCGATGGCGAGCCGGATGCCGCGGCCATCGGTGGCTGGTGGAAGGATTATACGGCGAAATGATCCGCGGAGAAATCTCGCCCTGCGTTCGCGGGGCCGCTTGATTCGCCGCGTGAACGACGAACTTCACGCGAAGCTGCAGCGGGGCCTGGGACTTTTCGATCTCGATGGGACCCTCATCGCCTGGGATACGCAGATTCTGTTCTGCGATTATGTGCTGAAGCAGGAAGGCATCCGGCGGCTGTTTCTGCCGTTCTTCGCTGCCTTTACTCCGGCGGCGGGGATCCTCGGCGACGAGGGCATGAAGCGCGTGTTCCTGGCCTATCTGTGGCGGGTGGACGAGCAGCAGCTTGCGGTCTGGGTTCGTGATTGGGTGGAGGAGTGGTTTCCGGTACGCTGCTACGCACCCATGTTGGAGCGGATCGAGCGTCACCGTGCGGCCGGGCATCTGACCGTGCTGGCTTCCGCGAGTCCGGAGTTCTATGCCAGGGAGGTTGGCCAGGCGCTGGGGTTCGACCTTGCCTTCGGCACGCAGGTCGAGGTCTCGGGGCCTTTCCCTCTGCTTCCCGAGTTGCGGAATCACAAGGGCGCGGAGAAAGTACGGCGTCTCTCGGAGATCATCGGAGCACCGCGGGAGCTGTGGCCGCTCAGCCACGGCTACTCCGATAGTTCCGCGGACCTGCCGATGCTGGAGCGCTGTCTGACTTCCACGCTGGTGAATCCGTCCACAGCGCTGACCGCGATCGGGGAAGAGCGCGGCTGGGAAATCGTGCGGCCGCCGCTGCCATGGCGGAATCGCCGGGAAAAGACGGTCGAAATCCTGCGCCGCATTGCGGGCCTGGGCGGGAAATAAAAGTGCCCCCCGGAACAAGCCCGGGAGGCACGAACAAGACTCAACCGTTACCGAACGGCAAGTCGATCCTTAGAAACGGAAGCGAGCGCCGAGTTCGACACCCCAGTCGTCACCGACCTTGACCTTGGCGCCATTCACCTTGGCATCGTCGATCCAGATGTAGCGACCGCCGCCGTAGACCTGGAAGGCCGGGGTGAAGTCATAGCCAATGCCCGTGAAGGCCTGGGCTGCGAACTGGGTGGAGTTGTCGCTGCCGAATGGGCTGTCGACATCGAGGAAGGCAACCCCTGCGCCAACACCACCGTAGACGGAGAGCTTCTCGGTGAAGTGGTAGTCAGCCTTGTAGTTCAGCGTGACTGGCACCACATCGGTGTCGGAGAAGGTTTCATCGATCTTCGAGTATCCGCCTTCAAGGAAGAGGGAGTGGGAGACCGGACCTGTTTGGGCGATCTGCATGCCGAAGTGCAGCGTGTAATAGGCCTCTTCTGCCTGAGTGAGGTAACCGACGGAAGCACCGGCGAACCACTTGTAGAGCGGGGAAGCCGAATACTGCGGAGCGGAAGATGGAGCGACGTAGTCGGAGCCGCCTGCATAAGCGGTGGAGCCGAGTGCGAGTGCCGACGTCAGGGCAATCAGGGTGTGTTTCATAAGACAGTGACCCCTATCGCAGGAACCGCACCCCGCAAGAGGCCGGGTGACAATTTCTTCAGATTGCTGCGGTTGGCCTAACGGGCATTTCCTTGATCCAGAGGGGTTTGGTCGTGGTGAAGCCGAGGATTGCTACTACGGGTCCGTCTAGTAGTTCGGCCTTCTTTTTCCTTCCGGCAAGGGCGAATTGCGCGACATCCTTGCAAGATGCATCGCTGCATTTTCAGAACAGCTGCGGCTGATCCAGGGAAATGGACCGATCCTTGGCGGGCTTTGCCAGGAGGAGGTCGATCCGGGTCAGCAGATCCAGCGAGGGGACGATTTCCTCGTCCAGCACTTCGCGCACAAACCCGGCCCAGTAGGCCGGAGTATTGCCCTCGGCCTTTGCGAGGAGCAAGGCCATCTCGGTCAGCGCTCCGCTGGCAGCCAGTTGCTTGCGCGTGCGGCGCAGCCAGCTGTCCAGATAGGGGCGATCCGGTTTGTGAGGAAGCACGCCTCTCTGTAGAGGCGATGGCAGGAACTTGCAAGCAGGACTGTTCAAACGACCTGTGCGACGGCCATCGCAGCCATGCCTTCCCGGCGGCCGACGAAGCCCATCAGCTCGTTGGTGGTGGCCTTGATGCCGACGCGGGCCGGATCGAGTCCCAGGGCGCGGCCGATGTTTTCCTTCATCGCCTCGCGGTGCGGCAGGACCTTGGGCGCTTCCGCGACGATGGTGCTGTCGATGTTCACCAGCTTGAAGCCCTGCTCCGCGCAGAGAGCCGCGGCTTTCTCCAGGATCTTCAGCGAGGAGATGTTCAGGCAGGCGGGATCGCCGGGAGGAAAGTAGTAGCCGATGTCCGGCAGCCCGAGCGCCCCCAGCACCGCATCGGCGATGGCGTGGCAGAGCACATCGGCATCGGAGTGGCCATCCAGTCCGTGGGTGTGGGAAATCTCCACGCCGCCGAGAATCAGCGGGCGGCCTTCCTTGAAACGATGCACGTCGTAGCCAAAGCCAACCATGGGAAGCGAATGTTAGAGGATTTCTTCGATCGGGATCAGGCCGTTGGTCGCGACGATACTGTAAGCGTCGGCGTGGTCAGGCGACTGCGACAGCTCGACCTTTCCGCCTGCTGCCTCGACCAACAGCTTACCGGCCGCGATGTCCCAGAGGGAAATGCGAGATTCGACGTAGGCGTCGAGGCGGCCGCTGGCGATGTAGGCCATGCCGAGGGCGGCGGAGCCCATCATGCGCATCTTGCGGGCGCGCAGCGAAGCCTTGCGGAAGCGCTCCAGGCCGGTGCTCAGGGCGGCCTCGTCTTTGCCGCAGCCGACGAAGACCGCGGATTCCTCCAGGCGGGTGCGCGGGCTGACCCGGATGGGTTTGCCATCGAGCATCGGCTGGCCGCCTTTCTCCACCGTCCAGGTTTCGCCGACCATCGGATCATGGATCACGCCGACCACGATCTCGTCCTCGACCCGCAGGGCGATCGAGACGCAGAAATGCGGGATGCCGTAGTAAAAGTTCACAGTGCCGTCGATCGGGTCGACGATCCAGTGGCGCGCCGACTCCTGGTTGCCGGCCAGGCCTTCCTCGCCGTAGAGCGCATCGCCGGGACGGGCCTGTAGGAGGATGTCCTCGATCAGCTTCTGCGACTCCTTGTCGAGCGCCAGCTTGATGTCGTGGTGGGTGGCCTCATCGACCGCGGCCTCCTGGCCAAAATGGGCTCTGAGCAGCTTTCCCGCCTCCTTGGCGGCGTAGGTGGCAAGTTCGAGATCGGACACGGCGGGAAGATGGGGGCGGGGCGGGGGATGTGCCAAGAAATTCGACCCGCCTGTGTCAGCCTCCGGCCATTTTCTCGGCGGCGATGCGCTCGATCTCCCGCACCAGCATGGGGGCCAGGTGATGCTTTTCGTCCTCCGGCGGGGCTTCGGTGTGATCCGGGAAAACCAGCAGGACTTCGTTGCGATCGGAGTCGAAGCCGATGCCCGGCTTGGACACGTCGTTGGCGATGACCAGGTCGCAGCCCTTGCGTTGCAGCTTGTCGCGGGCGAAGGCCTCCAAATCCTGCGTCTCGGCGGCGAAGCCGATCAGCGTACCAGTGAAACCGAACTGCGAGCGCACGGAGCCGAGGATGTCCGGAGTGCGGACCAGCTCCAGCGTCAGCGTTTCGCCGGTCTTCTTCATCTTGTGCTCCGAAAGGGTCGCCGGGCGGTAGTCGGCCACCGCGGCGGCGAAAACGGCGGCATCCCGGCGGGCGATGTGGCGTTCCACGGCGGCATACATTTCCAGCGCGGACTCCACCGGCAGGAAGTCCACGCCTTCAGGAATTTCCAGCTGGGTGGGTCCTGAGATCAGCAGCACCTCGTGACCGGCCTTCGCAAAGGCATCGGCCATGGCGTAGCCCATCTTCCCGGAAGACCGGTTCGTGAGGTAGCGGACCGGGTCCAGTGCCTCACGGGTCGGGCCGGCGGTGACGAGAACGCGCATGACTGCGAACAAGGCCGCTCAACCCGTGGTGCGCAAGCCCGATGCGATGGCGTTGATGGAAAGCAGCATCTTCGGGAAGAGCAGCTCGGCCTCCGGCTCGCGGTCGCCGGCGATCAGGCCACGCCACTGGCGCAGGATTTCGATCTGCTGGCGGTGGAGCACTTTCAGCGGCGCCTCGCGGATCGCCAAGGTCTTGGCCATGCGCGGACGGCGGTCGTCCATGGAGCCCTCATAGAGCGATTCCAGCAGGTCGCGGGTCCGATGGAACTCCGCGATGATGATGTCCATGAACTTGCTCCGCAGCGCCTCGTCCTCCACCAGCATGGAATACTCGGTCATCAGATCCAGATTCGCCGAGGCCAGGTTGGTTTCGACGTTGGTGAAGACATACCCGAGGAAGGTGGAGTGGGCCAGGGCGCCCTTCAGCGCGATGAACTTGTCCGGAGCGGTCCGCTGCAGGGCCTCCAGCGCGGAGCCGACGCCGAACCAGCCGGGCAGGTAGAAGCGGGCCTGGGTCCAGGAGAACACCCACGGGATGGCGCGCAGGTCGGAAATCGAGTGGTCCTTCTTGCCGGTGCGGCGGGCCGGCCGCGAGCCGATGCGGGAATTTTCCAGGGCATCGATCGGGGTGGCCTGGCGGTAGAAGCTGATGAAGCCCTCCGTCTTCAGCAGGCGCTGGTAAGCGGCCTGGCTCTCGTCGGCCAGGAAGGGCAGGAACGGCACCGCCGGATCTTCCTTCGGCTCGGTGTAGCGGTGCGTGGCGGTGGTGATTGCGGCACCGGCCAGCAGCAGCTCCAGATTGTAGGTGGCGTTGGCCAGGTTCGCGTATTTCTGCGCGATGGTTTCGCCCTGCTCGGTCATGCGGAACTCGCCGCTCATCGAGCCGTGCGGCAGGGAGGCCATGAACCAGTGGGTCGGACCCGCGCCGCGGGAAATGGTGCCGCCGCGGCCGTGGAAGAAGCACAGCTTGGTGGCGAAGCGGTCGCCGGTTTTCGTGAGGCTTTCCTGGGCCCGGTGCAGCGCCCACTGGGCGGCGAGGATGCCGCAGTCCTTGTTGGAGTCGGAGTAGCCGAGCATCACCTGTTGGCTCGGCTTGCCGCCCTTGGCGCGCTTTTCCAGCGTCCGGCGGGTGAGGGGATGTTCCAGGAACGCGCCGAGGATTTCCGGCGAGTGATCCAGGTCGTCCATGGTTTCGAACAGCGGCACCACCTCCAGGGCGCACCAGGAGCCTTCCTCGGTGTGCTCCATCAGACCGGCCTCGCGGGCCAGCAGGAAGACGCCGAGCAGGTCGGAAAGCTGGCGGGTCATGGAGACGATCAGCGCGCCCAGTCCGGCGTCGCCCCACTCCTTGCGATGGCGGGCGATCACCCGGTAGCAGTCGAGCACGGCGTCGGCTTCTTCGCCGATGCGGGCCGAGTCATGCAGGAAAGGCCGCGGTGAAATGAGTTCCTTTTCGAGGAAGGCAACGCGCTGTTCCTCCGGCCAGGTGGCGTAGTTTTCACCGTCCGCCACCCCGGCGAAGGCCAGCAGGCGCGCGATGGCCTTGTCGTGGAATTCGGAGTTCTGGCGGATGTCGAGGGTCGCGAGGTGAAAGCCGAAGATCTCCAGCTTCTGGCGCATCGGCCGCAGGTATTCCTCATCGATCAGCCAGCAGCCGGTGTCGCGGATGCCGGAGGCGAGCAGTTCCAGGTCTTCGTCGAGATGCTCCGGCGAACGATAGCCCGGGTGGCCGTCGATCTGGCGCTGCAGGCGGGCGGCGATCAGGCAGGCGAAATGGCGCCACGGCTCCTCATGGAAGCGGTCGTGGAGGTCGTTGGCCACCTCCTCGTCGCCGAGCACGAAGGTCAGTTCGTCGATCCGGCGTTCGAGCGGCTCCGGGATTTCGTTGAGCTGGCGGGAGAGGGTCAGATAGCCGGCGGCTTGCTCGATTTCCCGCTTCATCAGCTGGAAGGAGGCACGGCGCAGCATTTCCAGGGCCTTTTCGGTGACCTCCGGTGTGACCAGCGGGTGGCCATCGCGGTCGCCGCCGATCCAGGTGCCGAAGGACAGGCGCGGGACGTTTCCGGCGGCGCGGAGCATTTCCAGCGGAAAGCCGGCCTCACGCCAGGCCTCGGTGAAATGCAGGTCGAGGCGGTTCAGCGAGAAAGGAAACAGGTCGCGCAGGTAGTGGATCGCGTCCCGCAACTCGCGGTAGATGTCCGGGCGGACCAGGTGGATTTCGCCGGTGCGCCACAGGGTGCCGAGCGCGGTGACGATCCGCTCGCGGATGCGGTGGCGCTCGCGGTCGGTGTATTTCGGATACTCGGTGCGGACCAGCTCCTCATAGATGCTGCGGTGGCGTTCGCGGACCGAGGCGCGCTTGGCCTCGGTCGGGTGGGCGGTCAGGACCGGCTGGACGTCCACGTCCGCCAGCACGCCCAGGATCTCGTCCGGGCCCAGGCCCAGCTTGATCATGTCCTTCAGCGCGCGCGGCCAGAGTCCGCGGATCGAATCGGCGCCCAAAACTTTTTCGCGTTCGCGGCGGATGGCGGAGGAGACGCGCTCCTCGACCATGTTCAGCAGCTGGAAGCCGATCGAGTAAAGCTGCTGGGTGCCGTCCGGCGGGTGATTTTCCGGCACGGTGCCGGACCAGGGCAGATAGGGCAGCAGGGCGTCCTCGCCCATGCTCTTCAAGGCATCGCCCAGGCACCCCACCAGAAAGGAGAGATTCTCGTCGATGAGTTCGAAGCCTTCGAGGCGGAGCTGTTCGCGGGTGGGAGTGGGTTCGGTCATCGGCAGGGCGAGTAAAGCAGCCCGAGTGCCGATGACAAAAACGGAATGTTGCGTCTGTGTTCTAACCGGTAGGCTTGCCGCTTGACGTGCGGGCTTCCGCGCCATTCCTTCCCCGCCCGATATGTTACGCCAGTTGCTCAAGTCCAAGCTCCACCGGGCCATGATCACGGCTGCCGACGTGAATTACGAAGGCAGCATCGAGATCCCCACCGACCTGATGGAAATCGTCGACCTGTGGGCTGGCGAGAAAGTGCTGGTGGCCTCCATCACCTCCGGGAACCGCCTGGAGACTTACGTGCAGGCGGGTCCTCCCGGCACGGGCGAGATCATCATCAACGGCGGCGCCGCCCACCGGATCAAGAAGGGCGAGCGCGTGGCCATCATGGCTTTCGGCGAGTCGGAAACCCCGATCGTGCCGAAGAAAGTCATCCTGGACGCGACCAACAAGGTCATCCGCGACGGCCGCTGAGCCGCTGCTTTTCAGTCCTTTTCCCTCTCGAAAACCCGTCTTTACAAGGGGCTTCACACCCCTATAGTCCCGCCCCCATGATTTCCGCTGACATTAACTGGCTCTCGATCAGCACCGGGACGCTGATGATCATTTTCGCGATCGTCTGCGTGCTGATGAGCACGATCATTCTGATGCAGCGCCCGAAGAATGAAGGCCTCGGCGCGGCGTTCGGCTCCGGCACGACCGACCAGCTTTTCGGCGCCCGCACCACCAACGTTCTCCAGAAGAGCACCGTTTATCTGGCGACGATCTTCTTCATCCTGGTTCTCGCCCTGTCGATCCTGATCAACAAGCGTCCGAAGCCGGCGACCCTGGTCACGGAGACGAAGCCTGCCGCGGAAGCCCCGGCCGCTCCTGCAGCGCCAGCTCCCGCTCCGGTGGAAATCCCGGTCGCGCCTGAGTCCGACAAGCCTCTTGAGTCCGAGCCTGCCGCTCCGCCAGTGGACACCACCACGCCACCGGTCATCACTCCTGCTCCCGAGACGACTCCAGCGCCGGAAACGACGCCTCCTGCCGAAAAGCCGGCCCCGGAAGAAGCGCCGAAGTAATCCCGCTGTCAGAGCACTTTTGAATTTCTCTTGGAGCCCGGTGAAAACCGGGCTTCTTTGCGCCCAGCGATGACCGACTCGAACGATCTTCCCGTCTGGGCTCGCGAGGATGCTTTTGCCCCCGCCGGTCCCGGCGACTGGGGCTGGGTGGACCGCAAGGGCCGCCGCAATCCGTGCGGCTCCTTCCAGGAACTGGAGGAGGCGATCGTGAAAGACGCGGGCGCCCGTGCCGACCTGGTCTGGACCCCCGCTTCCGGCCACCTCGTCTTGCCGGAGGAAATCCCCGAACTGCTGCCGGCCCTGCGCGAGGCCAAGCTGCGCTGGGCTGACTGGGAAATTGCCGAGGGCAAGCGGCAGATGATCGTTTTCGGCATCGCGACCGTGGGCCTGTTCGCCTTCAACGCGCTCCGCGACCAAACCCTTTTCTCGACCACCACCACCGGCCTGGCGCTGCTGCTGTTCGTGGTGATGGGCTTTTTCCCGTGGTACCAGGGCCGCAAGCGCGCCCAAAACGCCCGTCGCTGGGCCGCCGGGGAAATGGCGGAGGACGCGCCGGTGTTCCGTTTTGAAGCGTGGATGGACCACCAGAGCAAGC
>JAQGPE010000710.1 GCA_028293225.1 Akkermansiaceae bacterium
ACCTGTTTTGCCGGCGGCTTCTTCTTGCCCTGTCCCGGGGTGTCGGCGTTCACGCGGGCGAAGTCCGCGAGGAAAAGGGACACGACCAGGCAAGGCGTGATCGTCATCCAGTTCGTTAATGGTTTCATGGCTTTTGGCGGTTTGAGTGATCTGGAACTCCGGAGCCATCAGCCATTTCAGCTGCAATTACGAGGGGCGAAGGAGTTCCCTTGATGTGGTCACGGTCGGGCCGCCAAGGGGTCCTTGCAATAGGTGGGGGGCAGATGAGGCGATTATCCCGATAGCGCGGTGTTTTGCATGATCTGCATCAAAACACGAACTGCCATGAGCAGTCCGCCGAGGCATGATTCGCTGAGAACCAGCTGATTTCAGCCCTCACGCGGCACCGGTTTTTCCGGTGGCTGGGGCTTCTCGGGCGGTTGGGGTTTTTCCGGCGCGGGCTGTGGGCGCTCGGGCGGCTGGGGCTTTTCCGGAGGTTGCGGTCTGCCGGGAAGCTGCGGTTTCTCCGGCGGGATCGGCCGGTCCGGAACCCGCGGCGGCACGGGCGGTGGAATCACCGGTTTCTCCGGCGGCTGCGGCTTCTCCGGCAATTGCGGGACCTCGCGCGGCATCACCGGCTTGGGTTTCGGCTGGGGCTTTTCCGGCAACTGGGGTTTCTCCGGCTGGACCGGAGTGGTTGGTGCTGGTGCCGGAGCCGGCACGACAGCGGGCTCGGCAAGCACCAGGCCCGCGCCGGATAGGCACAGGCTGAGGATCAGGGTTCGGGAAATCGTAGACATGGCATCCATTGGGTTCATTGAAACCCGACACCATCGCCCCTGATCGAGCGGAGGGCAAAGGATGGATGCAAAGAAAAGGCCGGCACCCTTTCGCAAGGGGGCCGGCCTGTAGATTCAGCTAACGGATCGCTGCGGATCAGCCGCGGTTGCTGCGGTCCTCAACGCCCGAGGCACCCTTCTGGGCGCGCTTGCGGGCGTTGGCGTCGAGGATGCGCTTGCGCAGCCGGATGTTCAGCGGGGTGGCTTCCACCAGTTCGTCGGCATCGATGTATTCGATCGCGCGTTCGAGGGAGAAACGGATCGCCGGGGTCAGCTTGGAAGTCTTGTCCTTACCGGAGGAGCGCATGTTGTCGAGGTGCTTTTCCTTGACCGGATTCACCGGCAGGTCGCCCACGCGTGGGTTTTCACCCACCAGCATGCCTTCATACACCGCATCGCCAGGAGCGGCGAAGAGCACGCCGCGCTCTTCCAGCATCTGCAGCGAGTAAGGAGTCGCGGTGCCGGAATCCATGGAAACCAGGGTGCCGGTGGTGCGGTTCTGGATTTCACCGGCATGGGGGGCGTATTCCTTGAACAGGTGGCTCATGATGCCGTGACCGGAGGTCAGGTTCACCAGTTCCGTCTCGAAGCCGATCAGGCCGCGGGTCGGGATGAGGGCCTGGATGAAGACGCGGCCGCTGGCCTCGGTGTCCATGTTCTCCATCATGCCCTTGCGGTTCATGAGGATCTTCAGGATGCCCTGGGTGTAGTCGCCAGGAGCTTCCACGTAGAGGGTTTCAAAGGGTTCGAGGAGCTTGTTGTTCTCGTCGCGGCGGTAGATCACCACCGGGCGAGAGACGAGCACTTCGAAGCCCTCACGGCGCATCTGCTCGACCAGCACGGCGATCTGCATCGCGCCACGGGCGGAGACGTTGAAGACGCCGGAGGTGTCGGTGTCTTCCACCGTGATGGAAATGTTGGTCTTCAGTTCGCGCATCAGGCGCTCACGGATGGCGCGGGAGGTGACGTGCTTGCCTTCCTTGCCGGCCAACGGGCCGTCGTTGATCGAGAACTGCATCGACACCGTCGGCGGGTCGATGGCGACGAATGGCAGTGGTGCCACGTCGCCGCTGGCGGCGATGGTTTCGCCGATCTGGACGTTTTCGATGCCGGCGGCGATGCCGACGATACCGCCTGCGCCGCAGCCTTCGGAGTCGGTGGTGGCGAGACCGGAGTAGGTGAAGGTCTTCATGACCTTCGACTGGGTCTTGGTGCCGTCCTGGCGCAGCAGCCAGACGGTGTCACCTTTCTTGACGTTGCCACCGAGGACCTTGCCGATGGCGACGCGGCCGACGTAGTCGTCCCACTCGATGTTCGAGACCAGCATCAGGAACGGAGCGTCCGGGTCGGCCTTGGGAGCCGGAATGAAATCGACGATCTTCTGGAGAAGCGGGATACAGTCCTTACGCTCGTCATCCGGATGGTCCATGAAGTAACCGTCACGGGCGGAGCCGTAGGAGAAAGGCGCGTTGAACTGGTCGTCATCGGCATCCAGGTCGAGCAGCAGCTCCAGCACCTGGTCGTGAACTTTCATCGGGGTGGCCAGTGGACGGTCGATCTTGTTGATCACGACGATCGGCTTCAGGCCTTCCTGCATGGCTTTGCGGAGCACGAAGCGGGTCTGCGCCTGCGGGCCGCCGGAGGCGTCCACCACGAGCAGCACGCCGTCGACCATCTTCATCACGCGCTCCACTTCGGCGCCGAAGTCGGCGTGGCCCGGGGTGTCGACGATGTTGATCGTGTAACCTTCCCAGTGAATGGAGGTGTTCTTGGCCTTGATCGTGATGCCCTTTTCCTTTTCCAGGTCCATGGAGTCCATGGCGCGCTCCTGGGTGGCTTGGTTGTCACGATAGGTGCCGCCTGCTTGGAGGAGCTGGTCGACGAGGGTCGTTTTCCCGTGGTCAACGTGGGCGATAATGGCGAGATTGCGGATCTTGAGGGACATGGCGGCAGGTGAACCCGGGAAGCGGGCGGGCGGGGCTATGGCCGCTTTTTGTCCCGATGGCAAGGCGAAGCACGTGGCGTTCCTGCTGAAAAGTAGAAAAAAATGCCGCTCAACCCCCTGAATAGCGGGATTTTACGGCATTTTGTAACGGTTCAGACAGGCCAGGCCTGCAGCGCGACTTCGGCGATCGCCTTCAATTCCTCGCCGCTGGCTCCGCTGGAGGCCTTCACGGACATCCCCTGCTGCACGGCAGCGATAAAACCCGCGAGCGCGCCGGGATCTGAGGAAGCGGGCAGGTCACCCTCGGCTTTCGCCCGCTCCAGACGGTCGCGAACCGCCTTTTCCGAAGCGCAGCGGCGGGCGATGAGTTCTTTCTTCACCGGATCGGCTTCCTCGCCGCAGGCCAGGGCGGCCTGCACGGCCAGACAGCCGCGGGGATTGGACGGATTTCCCAGGCCTTCCGCCGTTTTACGCAGCAGTTGCTCCACCACGCCGCGGGCGGTCGGCTCCGCCAGGGCCGCGCGGGTCATCGCGCCGGCAGTCTCAGCGTAGCGGTCCAGCGCCTTGCGGAAGAGGGCTTCTTTATTGCCAAAGGCAGCATACAGACTCGGGCGGTTGATGCCCATCGACTCGGTGAGATCGGTCAGGGACGTGCCTTCGTAGCCCTTTTGCCAGAAAATTTTCAGCGCCTTATCCAAGGCCTCCGCCGGGTCGAATTCCCGTGGGCGGCCTACCGACGCCGCCGATTTGACTGTTTTCATACCTGACGGTAAGAAAACACCTGTTCGGAAAATGTCCATGCCAAACTGGGTCTGTTAGCGCAGGGCCACGTAGAGGCCGCGGTAGGTCATGCAGACTTCTCCCGCGTCCTCGATGGCCACGTCGAGCCACAGGCGCGCCTTGCCGGCCTTGGCGAAGGTATTGCGGAAGCGGGCGAAGGCGGCGTCGGAGGGGCACCTGCAAATCGCGCGGATGTCGCCTGTCACGGGCCGCAGGTAGTCGGTCGTGGACTTGCGGATGACGATGTGGGATTCGCGCTCGCCAAGCTTCAGCCACAGAGTGGCGTAGCCCGCCAGGGTCGCCACGGCGGCGAGGCTGCCCCCAAAGGCGGTGCCGAGGTGGTTGTGGTTCACCTCCAGCGGCGCGGTCATGATCAACTGGCTGCCGTCATAGGACTCGATCCGCGCGCCCATGGCCCGGGTGATCGGGATTTTCGCGTAGAGGTAGTCTTCGGTTTCGGAAAGCAGGCCGGCCACGCGGCTCACTCTAGCGGAAGGCCGCATTGGGCGGCACTAAGTTTCCACACCGACTCCTGCAATGCCTCATCGCGGGACAGCGCGGAGGATTTCGCCGCGCGGCATTTTTTAAAGTAGCGCCCGGTGATCCCCGCGACCTCCGGGGAGGAAGCGAGGTGAATGGAGGTCAGCGCGCCCTTTTCCGGAGGGATCGAGAAGATGACCTGCAGCGCCCAGTTGATCGCCTTGAGCGGGCCGCGCATGTCATGGGCGATGTCGGTCTTGACCGCACCCGGGTGCAGGCAGTTCACCGTGATGCCGGCGCCTTTCAGGCGGCGGGCCAGCGCATGGGAGAACAGGACGTTCGCGAGCTTGGAACGGGAGTAGGATTTCACCGGGCCGTAGTGGCGGGCCTCGTCGGCGGGAAAATCGATGCGGCCGCAAGTATGCAGGTCCGAGGCGACATTGACGATCCGGGCGGACGGCGCCGCGCGCAGCAGGTCGAGCAGTTCGTGCGTGAGCAGGAAGTAGCTGAGGTGATTCACCGCCCAGTTTTGCTCATACCCGTCCGCCGTCTCGCCATAGGTGCCGAAGCCCGCGCCGGCGTTGTTGACCAGCACATCGAGGCGGCTGTGAGTTGCCCGGTATTCCGCCGCGACCCGCCGCACTTCCGCGAGGGTGGAGAAATCGCCGCGCAGTGAGTCGACCGCTTGATTGCCGCTGCCGGTCTTGATCCACGCCACGGCCTCTCGGGTCCGTCCCGGATCCCGCCCGACGATCGTGACAGCGGCTCCCAGCTTCGCCAACCCCAGCGCCGTCTCGCGTCCGATTCCGGAGGAGCCGCCGGTGACGAGGATGTGTTTCGAGGTCCCAGGCGCGGTCATGGCAGTTGAACGCTAGGGATGAGGAACGATCGAGAGAATCGTCATTTGATCACCTTCGGGGCCATAGCAGAAAAAGAC
>JAQGPE010000713.1 GCA_028293225.1 Akkermansiaceae bacterium
GCGGCGCCCTACCAGGTGCGCATCACCTACCTGCCGGGGGATCTGGACATTTACGTCAACGGGGTGCTGGTGATCGACAGCCTGGCCGTGGATCTCGGGGTCATTGGAGCGATCGATGGCCAGGGAACGGCCTATACCGGTTTCACCAGCCGCTCCGGCGGGGCTTACGAATCGCATGACGTCACGAAGTGGTCGCTGGTGTCCGGCCCTCCGGCCAGTGCAGCGACTCCGTTGAAAATCACGGCTTACAGCATCGCTCCGGCCACGGGGGCGCTGTCGATGACCTGGAATTCCACCACCGGGAAGACCTACCGCATCACCGCCTCGGCGGATCTGGCCGCGTGGACCACTTCCCTGAAGACCGGCATCGCCGCCGCGGCGGGCGGAACGACCACCGCGACCACGACCTTCGTTCCGGGAGCGGTGAAGTTCTTCAGGATCGAGGAGGAATAGAATCACCGGACTGCAGCCGGTTGGCGGGCATTCCGGTCTTGGGTTTCCGGGATGCCCGCTCTTTTCAGCCCCATGAATCATCGCGATTTGTGGGGCTTTTTTGTGATCTGATGATGGAAGGAACGGACCTTAATGTGCCGGTAAATGTTCACTGTGGTTTTTCGATCAACTCGTCAATAGGCGGAAATTAGCCCATTTTTTAGCATTTGTTCAACATGGTCAGGAATATGCTCTCGTTTCGCCTTGACCTATTCCATTAAATGTTCAAACAAATACCCAACAAGGATCGAGCCGTCTGTGGTGTCGAGCCTTCCTCCCCCAAAAAACCAATGAGACTTTTTCATCTGCCTCCGTCTCTGGCGGTTACCGCCCTGCTACTCGCAGTAGCCGCACCCGCAAGAGCGGCGATCATCCCCGTCGCCAGTGCGACCGCCTCCTCCCAATTCGAGGGGAACTCGCCGCTCCGCACCATCAATGCCAGCGGAATCACCGCGCCGATGACCACCGAGAGCGAACTGCTGGTCGCCGGTCATGACAACAATGGCAACGCCACCAGCATGTGGCACGGCGCTGTCGTCACCCCTCCGGCGGCGGGCCAGTTCCTGATCTGGAATTTCGCCTCGGCCTCCAGTCTGCGCACGATCTACTATTGGAACCATAACCAGAACAATCTGACCAACCGCGGCATCAAGGATGTCGAGATCCAGATTTCGAAGGACAATGGCACGACCTACTCCAGTCTCGGCTCCTTTGTCCTGATCCAGGCGGCGGGATTGGCCGGCGAGCGTCCACACACCATCGAGCTTCCGGCGTCGCAAACCGGCGTGACGAATGTCCGTTTCAACATCGCGAGCAATTTCGGCGGAAACGTCGTCGGCTTCAGCGAGATCCGCTTCTCCGACATCCCGGTGCCGGTTCCGGCGCCCTTCGTGACCTTCTCCGCCACCCCGGCGATCGTCCGTGACGGCGCCCCGGTGACGCTCTCGTGGACCAGTGAGAACGTGACGGCGATCAACATCTCGCCGGGTGGTTCGCAGGCGGCTCTTTCCGGCACCACGAACGTGACAGCCCCGGTCAGTGCGGACACGACCTATACGCTGACGGGGACCGCGGGCTCGAATTCGGCCACGGCGAAGGCGATCGTCCGCTCGGTTCCCGGCGGAACTTCCAACTATCGCTACGTTCGCTTCACGCCGAAGAAATTCCGCGGCGCCGGCAACAGCGTGCAGATCGCGGAGATGTCTTTCTTCAAGACGGCGGGCGGCACCGACCAGGTGGTCCCGATCGATGTCACCAATCCCGACGGCAGCAATCCGGTGGGCCAGGAGCCGCTGAAAATCATCGATGGCGACATCACGACCAAGTGGCTCGATTTCAACAAGAGCTCGCTGACCTTCGATTTCGGCGACAGCCCCCAGAGCTTCACGGAATACCAGTTCGTGACCGCGGGAGATGCCGCCGAGCGCGATCCGGTGCAGTGGATCCTGGAGGGCAGCAACGAGCCGTTCAGCCTCGACTGGGTGCTGCTGGATAGCGTCACCGCTTTCGACTATCCCATCCCTCTGGATCGCGGGGTTGCTTCGGCACTCATTCCCCTGCCGGGCAGCTACATCAACTCGCTGAAGCCGGTCATCGATTCCTTCACGATCAAGCGCGACATCTTCTTCCCGGACCTGCCGACCTATGTGGACTGGCATGTCTCCGGCGCGGTCAGAATCGGACTGAAAGTCGGCACGGGCGCCGAGCAGGACGTTACGGAAAATGGCGGCCACCTGGAGCTGCTCGCTCCCACGGCTGCCACGACCTACAAGCTCACCGGCTACACGGCCTCCAATGTCGCGACCTCCCTGACGCTCAGTGGAGCGGCTCCGGTGGCCACCCTGCCGGCGACCATCAGCTATCCTTCCTTCGACGCGGTCGGGCAGGACATCATCGTCAACGGCCCCGCCACGGCGATCAATGATTTCGTCACGATGCCGGCGGCGGGAGACAAGCTGCGACTCAGGATCGTGCCGGACATCGCCAGCCAGTCGGGCTCGGCGTGGTTTTACCAGAAGGTTCCGGTCAGCGGTGGGTTCGATACCAGCTTCGGACTCCAGTTTGCCAGCAAGGACCGGGGCTTCGGCGCGGAGGGTCTGGCCTTCATCATTCAGAATACGGCGGAGGGCACCGCTTCCCTTCCCGGCCAGACCGGTCCGGACAACAATGCGCTGACCGTGGAGTTCTCGACCTGGAACAACAACGCCGCCAACGAGACGCCGCCCGACACCGCCTACGAAGCCCAGATCCGCATCTACAAGGGCATCGGCACCGGCACCGACCGTCAGGCGGTGGCGAACTACAATCTGCGCAATACCGCCCTGGTCGCCACCCTGCGCGGCCAGGCGAACTCCACCTTCACCGGCGACTACGCCTCGACGCCCTATGCGGCCCGGATTGTTTACTCCGCCGCCGGTGTGATGGATGTCTATGTCGATGGCGTTCGCGTGGTGGATTCGCTGCCGGTCGCGCTCGATGGCGCGACCGATGCGGAAGGGAAAGCCTACGTTGGTTTCGCCGCGGCGACCGGCGGCTTCTGGCAGAACAGCGACATCACCAGCTGGACGCTGACCTCCGGAACCGGCGCGCCGAGTACGCCGCTGAAGCTGACCGCTTCGTCGATCAATCCTGCCACCGGCGCCCTCTCGCTGACCTGGAGCTCCACCACGGGAAAAACCTACCGGGTGACGGGCTCTGCGGATCTGGCGACATGGACGACGCAGTTGAAGACCGGCATTGCTGCCGCAGCGGGCGGCTCCACGACAACGACCACCACCTTCGTTCCCGGGGCGGTGAGATTTTTCCGGGTTGAAGAGGAATAATAAGGGCAGGCGGGCATCCCCCGGGAATGGGATGCCCGCTTGCCTCTCCGGATTTATCATCAATACTCTGCGCGCCGCCCCGGAAAATTTTTCCTCCCGATTGGCCTCCCACATGCAGGCTTCCGGCACTCTCTGATGAAAGCAACGATGGATTTTTCTCTCGATCACGCCAGTCCCGCCCCGCTGCACGCGCAGGTGGAGGAGCTGCTCCGGCAGGTCATGATGGGGCCGGAATATCAGCAGGGAAAGATGCTGCCGCCCGAAGCCCAGATGGCGACGGATCTCAAAGTCAGCCGCAATACCGTCCGGGCGGCCATTTCCCGGCTGGTCCAGGAAGGGCTGCTGGAGCGCACCGCGGGGGTGGGGACCAAGGTGGTGAAGCAATCGATCGCCACCAACCTCACGGACTG
>JAQGPE010000720.1 GCA_028293225.1 Akkermansiaceae bacterium
GAGCTACCTGGATGTCCTGACCTCTCAACCAAGCGAGCGGACCAGGTCGCTGAAGAAGGCGGCGCCCTCCTCCAGTTCCGCGATGGAGATAAACTCGTCACAGGTGTGGGCCTGGTCGATCGATCCCGGGCCCATGCAGACGGACGGCAGGCCGGCGGAAGAAAGGTGGGCGGCGTCGGAGAACCACGGCGCGCCGACCGGTTCGCAGGCCGGGCGGACGGCGCGGATGCGGGAAATGAACTCGTGGTCGGCGGGCAGCTCCATCGGCGGGTTTTCGTGCGGTTCCACGATTTCCAGCGGCAGGCCGAGCCGGGCGATGGTCTCGGTGATCAGCTTTAGCGCCCCGCCGGCGTCGCGCAGGCTGGGGGTGATGCGGATGTCGATCTCGGCCTCGGCGCAGTCCGGCACGATGTTCGGCCGCGAGCCGCCGCGGATCACCCCGACATTGATGGTCGATGGTCCCAGCACCGGATGGCCGAAAGTGGCGAGCGTGGTCTCCATTTCGCGGATCAGCACGTCCAGCCCGCGGGCCAGCTTCATCACCGCGTTTTCCCCGCGCTGCGGCTGGGAGGAATGGGCGGCCTTGCCGGTGGCGCGGAGCGTGGTCCAGAGCGAACCCTTGGTGGTGTAGACGATGTTCAGCGAAGTCGGTTCGCCGACGATGGCGAAGGCGTAGTCCCGGCCATGGTCGCGGGCGAAATTCTTCGAGCCCCACTGGCCGGATTCCTCGCCCATGAAGGCCACGAAGTCGGTGGCGATGGTGGCATCCTTCAGCGCGGCGGCGTTTTCCCTCAGGCCCCAGAGCATCGCGGCCATCGGGCCCTTGGTGTCGGAGGCGCCGCGGCCCCAGATGCGGCCGTCACGGATTTCCGCGGCGAAGGGATCGATGATCATGCCTTCCACCCCGACGGTGTCGAGGTGCGGCCCGAGCAGGATCCGCGGGCGGCCATCGAGCGGGGCAAAGCGGGCGATCAGGTTCGGGCGGCCGGGTTTGATTTCCTCCACGACCACCGTGGCGCCAAGCGGTTCCAGCCAGCCTTTCAAAAACAGCGCCAACGCTTCCTCGCCGGTGCGGTCGGTGCCGGGCGCATTGTCCGGGTTGACGGAGGGGATGCGAACGAGCTGCTGGAGAAGATCGACGGGGCCTGACACGGCGGCAGCATGACCCGTTTCCGGCCGTTTTCCCAATCCCCAAATGCGGGAAAATAGGGACAGTCCCGTCAGGGACGGGTGGCCTCCCGGGCCTCGGCCAAGGTAGCGGTGACACCGAGTTCAACACACCATTTCTCAACGTAGGCCCAATCGAGAGTCTCAGCCTGAGCCTCGATCACTTCACAGGCGTCCTGAAAGTCTTTGGTTCTCTTTCCCAATGAAGACCAGCGGAGCTTCTGAACGACAACATCTTCCGGAGTGGGAATCCACGCGACGACGCCCGGGATCAAAGGGGAGCGGACACGGCGGTCGAAGCGCGACCGGTCGAAAGGGTGATCATTGAGAATAAAGAGTTCGAGCGTGAATCGAGAGCGCTCCAAGTGAATCAGCCAACGCCGCGTAGAGGTGATCGACTCAAACAGCATCTGAGGATCGGGCCGCAACGGCGGCTTCAGCTCATCAAAGAGAAGATCCATCCGCTCCGAACTGGTCTCGACGATGAAGTCAGCGTCCTTTGTCGATCGGGGAATGCCATAGACGTTCGAGGCGAAGGAACCTGTAACGACATAGTCGATCTCCAGTTTCTCCAGGGCCTTGAGTAGGGCAACGACCGACTCGTTGGCGTTCATCGGGACAGGCGAGCTTCGATCTTCTCCCGGATCTTAAGACGCCGGATCAACTCTCCTTCTACCTCGTCCTCATTCCACCCGGGATTTTGGTGCCGGATGCCTGCTCGGGTGATTTCGCAAGCGTCTTCGAAAAGCTCCGCTCCGGCAAAGAACTTTTCGGCAAACGGCATTGCCTTGGCTCTTTCGAGCCGGTCGCGGTCGATCCTTCGGGCCAGGGCGGCGATGTCGTTCACGACCGGGAGACTAGCACGGCGGCGACGGCGGGAGAAACGGGAATCGCGGAATTTTGAGCTGGTCTGGTTACTTCGCAACATCCGCCAGCAGCGGCGAATTCGCCAGATCCCCGGGCGCCACGGCGAGCTCATCCAGCGGCAGCTTGTCGATCGAGCCGTAGCGCTTGGCGACGATCTGCTTCACGGCCGGCTGCTTCAGATCGTAGCTCTTGAAAGGGCGGGGCTTGCAAAGCTGGACTCCGGCGGCGGCGTAAGCTTTCCAGACCAGTTCGGAGCAGTAGATGCGATCGTCGCTCCACTGGAAGCCGGTGTCATAAGACTTGCCGAGCTGGGACGCTGCCCATGCCGAACCCTTCGCAAACGCTTCCGGCGAGATGGGATTCTTCAACCGCTTGGCGCAAAAGGTCCCGGGATCGCTGGCGGCCACGAACTCCTTGACGGGCGTGACTTTCACCGGCCCCACGGCCTCCAGCACCTTCAGCGTGCCGTGGTCGTCAAAAATCACGCCACAGTGGGTGTAGGGAGAGCCGGTCGCCTGTTGCACCGCCACGCCCTGGGTGGTCTTGCTCACCTGGAAGACGATGTCGCCGGGTTTCAAAGCGTAGTCCTTGGCGCAGCCGGTCAAGGTCAGCAAGGAGGCGGCGAGGAATGCGCTGAAGCAGGACTTCATGCTCGATGGCCTAGCATTGACGGGGGGCAAGGGCAAGAAGGGAGAGCTGCTCTGAATGAAACGCATGATCTTATCTTGCCGGCAGGGCCAGCCGGTTCTCCGCTTCCAGCACTTCCACCCGCTGGAGAATGGCGTCGACCTCCGTGCGCGCCGCGGGGGTAAGGGTCATGCCCGCGATGGTCTCCCGTGCCGGTGCCAGGAGGGGATTCGGAAAGGACAGAGCCAGTTTTTCCTGGCGGCAGTAATCGGGTAGATGTCGAAGAAGTTTGAGCAGAATTTCTTCGCGGACAGCGGTGTCGCGGATGCCGGGAATCAGACGGAGCAATTCCCGATGGTATTCGCGATAGGCGGAGGCACGACCGAGGACCAGGGAGACGATCGCCAGGTCCCCGGCGTCACCACGGGCAATGAGCGCTGCGAGCACCGCTTCGAACTCCGCTCTCTGGTCATGGAAGGGGCTGCGTCCGCGTTCGATCAGAAAGGATTTGAGCAGGATCTCCCGGTTGGCCGGGCCGGAGGGTTCATCCTTTCCCGCCCCGGGCCGCGCCCGGTCTAAAACCGCTGGCGACGCGTGAGCGGTGAACCAGGTCAGGGCTGCATCCGCATCTTCCAGCAGCCAGCGTCCGGCAAACATGGTGATCTGCCAATCGATGTTTCTATCTGACGCATGGCGGGACTCCAGAAGTTGCTGGCCCAGCTTCGACCACTCCTGACCGGCGGGTGCTCCAAAGACAAGGCCCTCCAGCATGCGGATGGAGATCTCCTCCCGACTGCTATCCAGATAGATCTGCCAGGCTGCTGCGGGATCCTTGGCGGCGTAGTTCTCAAAGATGTCCGGAACGGTCACTATTTCATCGCAGAGTTTCTTTCCGCGCCGATCCTTTTCATCGGCTTGGAAGGCTTCCCACGCCGACCGCGGATCACTGAGGGACCGTCCCACCTGGATCAGGTGAAAGTCATTGCTGACCTCGTCCAGCGGGATGTTCGTGCCCTCCAGTCCTTCCCGATAGCTGTCGAGTGAATCGTAACGTTTGAAGATGCTGGCCCGGGCCCCCTCAGGATCCCGGGCGCCCCACATGAGATAGAGGGCCCGCCGGTAGTGGTCGACCTCCGAGAAATCGTGGCTGGGATAGCGAGCCATCCACTCGGCCAGGACCATGACCTCCTCTATCTCCAGGCGGGAAACCTGATCGAGAGCGTATTTCTCCCACTTGTCCCGCTTGCCGGTTTCCGGAGCATGGCCTTCCCATTCGATCGCGAGGGTTTCCAAGCTGAGGGCGATTTCCCCCAGCCGGGAATCGAGGCCATCGAACCGGTCAGGGAAATGCTTGGGTTGCGGGGTGTCGGGTCGAAGCCGCAGCGGCTCGGGAGGGGCAGGTGACAATGGTTTCGCCGCAACCACGGGGAGATCGATGGGCCGTGAAGCCCGCACCATCTGGGCCGCCCAGGCCGCCAGCAGCGCGGCGACAGCGAGAAGGCAGATCAGGCGGAGATTCACGGCAGGTGATGAGGGGCGTCAGGTGGAGCGCATGTTAGACTTCACTCCGGGGAGAAGATTCATTTTTTTCACCCCGGCGGATCTCCGGGAGAATAAACCTGCTCTTTGCCCGGCAGTAGAGAAAATCCTCACTCATGACGACCCCACCGTATGAACTCCGCGTCGCCACCGATGCCGACAGGCCCCCGGTCTACAGGATCTACGGGGAGTTGTTCCGCGGCGACATCGAACGGATCTGGGGCTGGGACGAAACCTGGCAGCGGGAAAATTTCGCCGCGGAGTGGGGAGCGTCCGAGACCCGCATCATCGAGGTCGCAGGCCGGCTGGCGGGTTACATTCAGCGGCAGTTCAGGGAGGACCACGACTACCTGTTGAGCCTCGGACTGATTCCGGAGATGCAGGGCCGGGGGCTCGGGAGTTCGATCATGCGGGGACTCCAGAAAGAAGCCGGGATGAGAGGGTTGGCGCTGCGTCTGTCGGTCTTTCGCACCGAGCCGCGGCGGTTGCCGTTTTATCAAGGGCTCGGTTTCAGGGTCACGGAGACGGCGGAGGCTTTCTGGCGGCTGGAATGTCTACCGGGAGAAATCCTTGGCGCGCCGTGAAATCGAGGCTAACGGATGCGGCGAATGCTTCCGGAAACTCGCTTTGACTGGTTCGTGCTGACGCTGCGGCTGCTGACCGGGGTGCTGTTTCTGGTGACCGGCGCCCTCAAGGCTTTTTTCCATGGCGGACCGGCGGCCTTCGCGGATGA
>JAQGPE010000747.1 GCA_028293225.1 Akkermansiaceae bacterium
ACATGAAAGTTCCGCTTGAGGAAAAGTCGTCCATTGAGGAGATCCGCCGCCGGTTCGACCAGGACGTGGAGCGCTTCAGCAATCTGGAGACCGGACAGGCAGCAACCATCGACGCGCCGCTCGTCCTCGATCTTGTGGCGCAGTCCTCGACGCTTCACCTCAAGCCGGGCGGCCGGATTCTCGATCTCGGCTGTGGCGCGGGAAATTTCACCCTGCGCGTCCTGCAGGAAACGAGCCCGCTGGAGTGCGATCTGGTTGACCTCAGCGTGCCGATGCTGGACCGCGCGCGGCAGCGCGTCAGCGCCGGGGGAGCCTCCGCCGTCAGGACCCATGCGTCCGACCTGCGCGATCTGGATTTCCCGGATGACCACTTCGACGCGATCCTGGCCGCGGCCGTGCTGCATCACCTGCGCGAGGATGCGGATTGGGAGAACGTCTTTGCGAAACTGCACCGCTGGCTGAAGCCGGGTGGCCGCCTGTATGTCGCCGATCTGATGCTTTTCGACGACCCGCCGATCCAGGAACTGATGTGGAAGCGCTACGGCGACTACCTCTCCGGACTGGGCGGGCCGGAGTATCGCGACAAGGTCTTCGACTACATTGAGAAGGAGGATTCACCGCGCTCGCTGCCCTATCAGCTGAAGTTGCTGGAGCGCACCGGCTTCACGTCGTATGAAGTGCTGCATCGCAACAGTGTCTTTGCCTGCTACTCGGGCCTGCGCTGAGCGCGAAACGTGATCG
Source organism: Akkermansiaceae bacterium (assembly GCA_028293225.1). Taxonomy (GTDB): domain Bacteria; phylum Verrucomicrobiota; class Verrucomicrobiia; order Verrucomicrobiales; family Akkermansiaceae; genus Haloferula. The sequence goes on from JAQGPE010000747.1 coordinate 742, forward strand.
ATTCCCAGCCATGTCCGGTTCCCATTCGCACAGCCACGACGACGGCCATCAGCACGATGGGGAAGGGCATGGCCACTCCCATGCGCCGCCGGCCAATGATACGATCTTTGCCGTAGGAACGCTGCTGAATGCCGGCTTCGTGGTGGTGGAGGTGATCTATGGGCTGGCCTCCCACTCGCTGGCGCTGCTTTCCGACGCCGGGCACAATCTCAGCGATGTCTTCGGCCTGCTGATCGCCTGGGGTGCGATGAAGATGAGCCGGTCAAAGCCGACCATGCGGCGGACCTACGGCCTGCGCCGTTCTTCGATCCTGGCCGCGCTTTCGAACGCGATCATCCTGCTGATCGCCGTCGGGGGGATCACCTGGGAGGCGATCGGCCGCTTCGGTCATCCTGAGACCGTCGCCGGCGGCACCGTGATGTGGGTGGCGGGCGCGGGGGTGGTGATCAATGCCGCCACGGCGCTGCTTTTCATGGCGGGTCGCAAGCACGACCTGAACGTGCGCGGCGCCTTCATTCACATGGCGGCGGACGCCGGGGTCTCGCTGGGCGTGGTGCTGATCGGCCTGGCGATCACCTTCACCGGCCTGCACTGGCTGGACCCGGCGGTCAGTATTCTCATCGGCCTCGTCATCGTCTGGACGACCTGGGGGCTGCTGCGGGAATCGGTCAATCTGGCCATGGATGCCGTGCCGGAAGGGATCGATCCCGTGGCGGTGAAGACCTTCCTTCGCGGGCAGGAGGGTGTCGAAGACGTGCACGATCTGCACATCTGGGGCATGAGCACTACGGAGTCCGCACTGACGGTGCACCTGGTGATGCCACAGCCGCCGGAGAACGGCTGCTTTCTCCACGACATCACTCATGAATTGGAGGAGCACTTCGGCATTTCCCACGTGACCGTGCAGATCGAGCACGGGGACATGGACTGCCACCAGGCGCCGGAGCACGTGGTCTAACAGGCTGGTTTTTGCAGCGTCGCATTCAGCGAAGCGATCGCTTCCGGAGGATGGGCGGCTGAAACGGAAATGCGCAGCCGAGCCTTGCCGCGCGGCACGGTCGGGTAGCGGATCGCCGGGATCAGGAAGCCTGCCTGGTCCAACTGGTGCGAAGCGGCCAGGGCGGCCTCGTTGCTGCCGAGGATGCGCGGGATGATTGGCGAGGGATGGCCGGGAGCAAGCTGGGCGATGTTGGCGTGAAGGCTGCGGCGCAGTTCTTGGCCTTGAGAGGAAACGATGATCGCCAGCGCAGCCTCGATCGCGTGCGCCAGGGCTGGGGGCGGAGCGGTGGTGTAGATGAAGGAGCGGGCGCGGTTGATCAGCAGATCGCGCCAGATCGCACGGCTTGCGAGGTAGCCGCCGGAGAGGCCGGCAGCCTTGCTGAAGGTGCCCATCTGGAAGTCGATGCGTGGGGAGACGTTTAGCTGGGCGGCCAAGCCCATGCCTGTTTTGCCAAAAACGCCGAAGGCATGGGCCTCGTCGAGGAAGAGCAGCGCCTCAAACTCGTCCTTGAGGTCGACGATTTCACGCAAGGGGCAAACGTCGCCATCCATCGAGAAGACCGACTCGGTGACCACGATGATCCGTGCCTGGGGAGCTTTTTCCCTGATGTTCTGCAGCAGGCTGCGCAGCCGGCCGGTGTGGTTGTGGGGGAAGACCCGGATGGTTGCTCCGGAGAGCCTTGCTCCGTCGATGAGCGAGGCATGGCAAAGCTTGTCGACGACCAGGAAATCATCCTTTCCGGCCAACGCGGGCAGTGCTCCGGTGGCGGTGGCGTAGCCGGAGGGAAAGCACAGTGCCGCCTCCGTGCCTTTGGCGGCGGCGAGCACTTCTTCCAGACGTTCGTGCGGACGCAGGTCGCCGCTGACCAGTCTGGAGGCCGCCGAGCCGGCGCCGTAACGCTGGACGCCCTCGATGAAGGCGTCTTTCAGCGCCGGGTGATTGGCGAGGCCGAGGTAGTCGTTCGAGGCGAAATTCCACAGCTCACGGCCATCGCGGACCACCCGTGGTCCGGCGGGCGAATCCAGCGGCCGCAGGGTTCGCAGCAGGCCGCTCTCCGCCAGGCCGGCGAGTTCCTCGGCCGGGTCGCGGCTCACGGCATCTGAGGGCTTTCCAGGGACCAGCGCAGCAGGTTTTCCGAGTCATCCCAGATGTGCGGCGTGGAGTCCTTCAGCACGACGACGATGGTCGAACGGCCATTGAGCGTGCCGGAGGAAATCAGGCAGCGGCCCGCGGCATCGGTGGTGCCGGTCTTGAGGCCGTCGCAGTAGGGGATCTTCTTCAGGAGCCGGTTGGTATTTTCCATCTCCTTCACGTGACCATCGTTGTAGGTGAAGGTGGTGGTCTTCAGCGCGGTGAAGGAGCGGATGGTCGGGCTGTGCCAAGCTGCGCGGGCGGCGATCGCCATGTCGCGGGCGGTGGAGTACTGACCGGCGACCGGCAGGCCGTTCGGATTGACGAAATGGGAGTTGCGCATGCCCAGTGCGGCGGCCTTGCGGTTCATCAGGGCGGAGAAGCCCTCGAGACTGCCGCCGCAATCGCGGGCCAGGGCGCGGGCGACGTCGTTGGCGCTCTTCACCATCAACACGCGCAGCAGGTCGCGGCGGTTGTAGACCTCGCCCGGCTTCATGAAGAGCTTGGTGGGCTCGCAGAGGGTGTCTTCGGTCGCGATCTGCACCGGTTTGTCGAGCGGGCCGGCGTCGATCAGCACCAGCGCCGTCACCAGCTTCTGGGTGGAGGCGACCGGGCGCAGCGAGTCGGCGTTCTTCGCGTAGAGGACCTTGCCGCTGACGGCGTCGATCACGATCGCGCTCTCGGCCGAGACCGACGGAGGAGCGCTGGAGGGAATCCCGGACGGACCGCTTGGCTGGGAGGTCTGCGGCGGGTAGTTGGCGGGCTGCGGCCGGGGCGCTGACTTTCCTCCACAGGCGGGGAGAGTGGCGCAGAGGACCGCAAGACTGAGAATCCTGGAAAGGTTTTGCCGGAGCATGCGCGCGGATGATTCGTAATGAAGACGCGGCGCTCAAGGCGGTAATCTTCGAATTTGGGCTTGCCGGGAGGCTATTTGCGGTGTTTCTGTTCTCAAGAACACTGTTCAAACGCCATGCAGGAGCACCTTACCGAACGCCAGCAGGAAATTCTGGATTATTTGAAATCCGCCCAGCGCAAGACGGGCATCATGCCCTCGACCCGCGAAATCCAGCATTACTTCAAGTTCGCCAGCCAGACCGCTGCCATGAGCCACCTGCGGGCGCTTGAGCGGAAGGGCGTGATCCAGCGCTCGCCGGGCAAGGCGCGCGCCGTTGTTTTTCCCAGCGATCTCGATCGCGAGGAAATCGTCGACATTCCGGTCTATGGTCAGATCGCGGCCGGTTTTGCCCAGGATTCCCAGCAGGAACAACAGGGCTGCATCTCCATCGATATCGCTTCGATCGGGATTCCGCGCAGTGCCCGGACCTTTGCCCTGAAGGTGAAGGGCGACTCGATGATCAACGCGCACATCTGCAGCGGCGACACGGTGATCCTGGAATTCAAGGAGCCGAAGAGCGGTGATGTGGTGGCCGCGCTCATCGACGGCGAAACCACGCTGAAGCGGTATCTGGTCGAAAAGGGCAAGCCGTTCCT
>JAQGPE010000404.1 GCA_028293225.1 Akkermansiaceae bacterium
ACCACCAAGTTGAAGCCCGGCTGGTGGACTTCCCCGAATCTTTCCGACCAGAGCACGAAGTTCCCTCTCCTGAACAAGGATGAGACCCCCTTCTCCGTCCTTTGGTTCGACCGCTATCCGGAGATCCAGAAGCAGCGCTAAGTCCCTTGGTTTTTTCCGGTTGGCTCCCTTTCGGGAGCCTGCCTTCACTGATTTTCCCAAAAGCCCGTCATGGCTGATACACAGTCCACCATTGCCCTAAATATCGGTTCGCAGCGGATTAGCATGGCCGTTTTCGAGCCATCGAAGTCCGGAGGCCTTGTGCTGAAAGGCTACGACAGCGAAATCATCCTCGCTGACCCGGCCACCGAGCCGAGCCGCAGTACGCAGATCTCCCAAGCCCTCAACACGCTGGCCCAGCGGATGAAGGTGAAAGGCTCCAAGGTCCGCTACACCGTCTCCGGCCAGTCCGTTTTCACGCGTTTCGTGAAGCTCCCCCCGCTGGACGATGACAACATCGAACAGCTGGTCACCTTCGAAGCCCAGCAGCACGTTCCCTTCCCCCTCGACGAGGTGGTCTGGGACTACGAGATCCTCGAAAGCGCTGGCGAGAAGGAAGTCATCATCGTCGCGATGAAGGGCGATGCCCTTGAAGAGCTGAACGATTCCGTCAACGGCGCGGGCCTGAGCACCGCCGAAGTGGATGTGGCTCCGATGGCGCTCTACAACGCCTACCGCGCCTCCAATCCGCAGAGCACCGATCCGGTGCTGCTGATCGACATCGGCGCCAAGTCGACCGACCTGCTCTACATCGAAGGCAAGCGCTTCTTCACCCGCAGCGTGAACCGCGCCGGCGTGATGATCACTTCGGCGATCGCCAAGGAATACGGCGTGTCCTTTGCGGATGCGGAAGGCCACAAGACCAACGGCGGCATGGTCGCCCTGGGCGGCGGCCACACCGGCGAACTGGACGAAACCGCAGCGGCCCTGGCGATGACCATCCGCAATGCGCTGAGCCAGCTGCCGGCGGAAATCGCCCGCACCACCAACTACTATCGCAGCCAGCACGGCGGCAATGCCCCGAAGTCGGTGGTGATCGCCGGCGGTGGCGCGAACCTGCCGTATACGAAGGAATTCTTCGAGGAGAAGCTCCACCTTCCGGTGCAGTTCTTCAACCCGCTGGCCGTCGTTTCCCTCGGCAAGAACGTCAACGCCGAGAAGGTCTCCAAGGAAGCCCACCTCATGGGTGAGCTGGTGGGCCTCGGTCTCCGCGGCATCGGCAAGTCGGCCATTAACATCGACCTGGTGCCTTCCAAGGTTCAGGCGTCCCGCGATGCCGACAAGCGCAAGCCTTTCCTGATCGGCGCCTCGGCGCTGTTCCTGGTGGGTCTTGCCGCCTTTGCCGGTCTGACCTGGGTGGCGGCTTCGAAAGCCACGCAGAACGCGAAGGAGCTGAGTGACCAGGAGGCCGTTCTGACCGAATCGCAGGCGCCGATGGAGGTTGCCCTCAAGAAGCAGGATCAGCTTGTCGCGATCGCCAAACAGTACACCGGCGCCGAAGCGGACCGCACCTTCTGGCTGGACGCCCTGCAGGAGCTGAAAGCCAGCTTCTCCAGCGACTCTGCCTGGATCGTCGAGATGGAGCCGCTTGTCGGCTACAATCCGTGGATCACGAACGAGAAGCTCAAGCCGGTCGTGAAGGCCGACTTCGCCAACGCGCCATACGGACAGTCCCTGATCGACAACAACCTCCGTTCCGACACCTCGCCGGCTCAGCCTGCCAGCGCCAAGGGCCCGGTGGGTCCCGCCGCTCCGGTGATGGCCAATGCGGTCCACATCAAGGGCTTCTGGCGCGATGGCTTGTAGAACCCTGCTCACCAGACGCTGGTTTACAACATCCTCAAGAAACTGCGCGAAAAGCCGGAGCACTTCAAATTCGAGGCTCCAAAGCCTGCTGAAGTGACTCTCGACAAGAAGGGCAAGCCGACTGCGGCCGCCCCAGCCAAGGGTGCCGGCGAGCCGGTTCCACTCACCGACCGCGAACTGGTGAAGAAGCTCGATTCGGCGCCTGCCGAGTCCGAGTTCGCCGCTCCGTTCGAAATCATCCTGCCGCTGTCCCGCGAGGTTCAGATCAAATAATTCCCCAACCTTTTCAAACCTACCGACCATGAGTTGGATTCAGGAAAATCGCTTTGCCGCCGGTCTCGGTGGCGTCACCGCCGTCGCCGCCGTCGGCCTCATCTTCTGGGGCTTCTCGGAGCGCTCGACGTATTCGAAAGCCCAGGCAGACTACGAGACCTCCTCCGGCAAAATCACCGAGATGGAAGGCTCCCGCCTCTATCCGAACGAGGTGAACCTCCGCGGCAAGAAGACCGCCCTCGCCGAGTACTTCAACGGCGTGGAAAAACTTCAGAAAGCCTTCGATGCCTACCGCAAGACCGAGCTTCCGCTCGTCGAGCCCTCGATCTTCACCGAAGACCTGAAGAAGGTGAAGGGCGAGATCGACAAGGCCCTCAGCGACTCGAAGGTGGAGACCCCGCCGCAGTTCTACATGGGCTTCGAGACTTACACCCAGACCACGGTCCAGAAAAATGCCACC
>JAQGPE010000785.1 GCA_028293225.1 Akkermansiaceae bacterium
TCTATTTCCGCGGCCAGACCGACAGCACCCGCAACATCGCGATCCAGATGACCATCCAGGACACCGTCGTTCACACCAGCGTGTGCTGGGAGGTTGAAGGGTTCAGCTGGCAGGCGAAGCGCGCCAAACTGCAGGCCTTCGAAACGGCGGCCGGGATCGACGATTGCATCGCTCACCGCGCCGAGCGGAACCTGGTTCCGGCGAATCTGGTCGCGGAGCAGCGCCGGCGCTTCCGGAATGAGATCGCGCGGGATATGAGGTGATCAAAGAGAAGGCTGTAGAGGAATTGAGCTGGCGCTTGAAGGCGGGAGCCGGCCGTGATTCGCCCTCCGCCGCCCAACCTTTCGTCTTGCTGCCGGGGTGAGCAGCCCGCTTGGATGACGGCATGACGCCCGAGCTTCAGGATTTGTTCGCTTTCCTCCGCTTTCCCAGCATTTCGACCGATTCCCGCAACGCGGGCGATGTCCGGGCCTGCGCAGGCTGGCTGATCGAAAAGCTTACCGGCATGGGTTTGGAAACGAGCCTGCGCGAGACCGAGCGGCACCCGATCGTGGTGGCGAAGAATACGCCACGCCCCGACCGCAAGACGGTCCTGATCTACGGCCACTATGACGTGCAGCCGGTCGACCCGCTCAATCTCTGGACCACCCCTCCTTTCGAGCCCGAAATCCGCGGCGGCAAGGTCTGGGCCCGCGGCTCCACCGACAACAAGGGTCAGATGCTGGCCCACGTCCTCGGCGTCGAGAAGACCTTGAAGGAAAAGGGCGACCTGCCGGTGAACCTGATCTTCCTGTTCGAGGGCGAAGAGGAAATCGGCAGCCCAAACCTGGCTCCGTTCCTGCGCGCCAATCTCGATCTCCTGAAATGCGATGTCATCGCGGTGTCCGACACCGGCATGGTCGCCCCTGGCGTCCCGACGCTTGGCTACGGCCTGCGTGGCATTTCCTGTTGCGAAGTCACCCTGCGCGGCCCGGCCCGCGACCTGCACTCCGGCCTGTTCGGCGGCGCGGTTGCGAATCCGGCGACCGCCCTCTCCCGGCTGATCACCAGCCTGCACGATGAAGAAGGCCGGATCCTGATCGACGGCTTCTATGACGACGTGAAGCCGCTGGAAGACTGGGAGCGCGAGATGTGGTCAAAGGTTCCCGGCGTTTCCGATGCCGATTTCCTCAAGGTCACCGGCTCCCCTGGCCTGCATGGCGAAGCCGGCTACACCTCTGCCGAGCGCACCTGGGCCCGACCGACCGCCGAGGTCAACGGCATCGGCGGCGGCTATCAGGGCGAGGGCTCCAAGACGGTCCTGCCTGCCGAGGCCTTCGCGAAGTTCTCATTCCGCCTGGTTCCGAATCAGGATCCAGGGAAAATCATGGAGCAGGTCCAGGCTCACTTCGACAAGCACTGCCCGCCAGGCGTCACTCTCACCTGCGAGGTCGGCCACGACGGCAAGCCCTACCACGCCGACCCCAAGAGCGCCTTCGGCCTGGCCGCCCCGCGCGCGCTGAAGGCGGCCTTCCATGCCGAGCCGGTCCTGATCCGCGAGGGTGGCAGCATCCCGATCGTCCAGGCCTTCCGCGAAATCCTCGGCGCCGACACGCTGTTGCTCGGCCTGGCCCTCTCTGACGCGCAGATCCACTCGCCGGACGAGAACTTCCCGGTCGAGAATTTCGAAGCCGGCATCCGCCTCAACCAGGCCCTGTTGGAAGAACTCGCGAAGTGATCAATCTCTGAGAATTAACCGCGAATGGACAATAAACGGGCGTGATGGCTGAACCCCATTTCTTAATTCGCGTCCATTCGCGGTTGGAAATCCCGCCCCAGCCGTCCTCCCTGCTCGCATTGAGGATTGATTAATCAGGGACGGGTCGCGATTTTGCCGCGGCCGCTCCCCTTTCCCGCTCTCCCACTTTCCATGTCCGAATCTCCCAAGCTCGACTTCATCCGCGAGATCATCGCCGAGGACCTTGCCTCTGGTAAGCACGCCACCACGATCACGCGCTTTCCGCCGGAGCCGAACGGCTACCTGCACATCGGTCACGCCAAGTCGATCTGCCTGAACTTCGGGATCGCTCTGGAAAACGCCGCCTCCGGCGCGAAGTGCCACCTGCGCTTTGACGACACCAACCCTTCCAAGGAAGAGGTCGAGTATGTCGAAAGCATCAAGGAAGACGTGAAGTGGCTCGGCTTCGACTGGGGTGACAACCTGTTTTTCGCCAGCAACTACTTCGAGTTCTACTACGACTGCGCGGTCGATCTGATCAAAAAGGGCCTGGCCTACGTCGATGAGCAAACGCCGGAGCAGATCCGCGAAACCCGCGGCAACCTGATCGTGCCGGGGACCGATTCGCCGTTCCGCAATCGCCCGCTGGAGGAAAACCTCGATCTTCTCACCCGCATGCGTGCGGGTGAATTCCCCGACGGCAGCATGGTCCTGCGGGCGAAGATCGACATGGCTTCGTCGAACCTCAATCTGCGCGACCCGGTGCTCTACCGGATCATGCACGCCCACCATCACAACACCGGCGACGCCTGGTGCATCTACCCGATGTATGACTACGCGCACCCGCTGGAGGATGCGCTGGAGCACGTGACCCACTCGCTGTGCACGCTGGAGTTCGAGCTGCACCGCCCGCTTTACGACTGGGTCATCGACCACTGCCCGGTCCCCGCCAAGCCGCGCCAGATCGAGTTTTCCCGCCTGAATCTGAACCACACTGTCATGAGCAAGCGCAAGCTGCTCTTGCTGGTGAAGGACGGTCACGTCAGCGACTGGGATGACCCGCGCATGCCGACGCTTTCCGGCATCCGCCGCCGCGGCTATCCGGCGGCCGCGGTACGGAACTTCTCGTATAAGGTCGGCATCACGAAATTCAAGGGCATCACCGATGTCTCACTGCTGGAGCACGAAGTCCGCGACTACCTGAACAAAAACGCCGAGCGCCGCATGGCGGTGCTGGATCCGGTCAAGCTGATCCTCGACAACTGGACCCCGGGCACCAGCGAGGGAATCGAGCTGGTGAACAACCCGGAGAACCCGGAAGCCGGTCACCGCAGCGTCCTGCTTTCCCAGGAACTCTGGATCGAGCGCGATGACTTCATGGAGGATCCGCCGAAGAAGTTCTTCCGCCTCGGACCCGGCCGCTACGTCCGCCTGCGCGGCGGCTACATCGTCGGCTATACGAGCCACGAAAAGGACGCCGATGGAAACGTCACTGCGATCCACTGCGAATACCTGCCCGGCACCAAGGGCAGCGACACCCCGGAGGGCATCCAGTGCCGCGCCGCCATCCATTGGGTCAGCGCCGAACACGGGCTGCCGGCTGAAGTCCGCCTCTATGACCGCCTGTTCACCGTGGAAGATCCCGACTCCGTGGAGGAAGGCTTCGTGACCGTGATGAACCCCGAGTCGCTGAAAACCATCAGCGCCTTCGTGGAGCCATCGCTGGCCACCTTGGAGCCGGAAGGTTCCGTGCAGTTCGAGCGCCTTGGCTACTTCGTGGCCGACCGC
>JAQGPE010000028.1 GCA_028293225.1 Akkermansiaceae bacterium
CGCAAGATTTCCCACGACTCCCGGGACCTCGAACAGACGCGCGGCCAGTCCATCGGCGTCGAGCGCCGGCAGGCCTTTCTCGGCGGCAGCTCCGCCCTCCTTCTTGTCCTTGTCCTTCTCCTCTTTCACCGGCGCCGGATGCAGCTCATCCGGAGCGTCAAAGGGTGAGCGCGCGTTCTTCTGCAGCGCCAGCGCGTAGATGCGCGTGCTCTCGGTGAAAAACGGCTCCGGCTGGCGGGGTCCCCATGGCGATTTCACCGCGGTGCGCAGGGTGCGGTCGCTCAGGAAATACAGCCACTTGCCATCGGGAGACCACGAGGGCGAAAAGCTGGCCGTGCGATCGGAGGTCGCTTCCACAAAGGTCGCGCTCGCGACGTTGTAGAGCCGGATCGCGCGGTTGGTGTTGGTGGAGGTTTCCACAAACGCCAGCCAGGCGCTGTCCGGAGACCAGGCGAGATCGTCGAAGGGACGGAAGGTTGAAGTGCGCACCAGCACCGTCTTCTTCGCGGTCAGATCCCGCATCCACAACTGGAGATTCTTGTCCTGCCAGGCCACCCATTTACCATCCGGCGACATCACCGGGGCCAAGGGGAAAACCTTGCTGTCACTGGTCAGCGCCTCCGAAGCCCCCACCCCATTGGCGGGCAGGCGGACCATTTCGATTTCGCCGGACTCATCGCTCTGCGCCAGCAGCGTCTTGCCATCCGGAAAGAAGCTGGCCTCGCGATAGCGCACGCCGGATTTGCGCGGCAGCTCGACGAAACGACCACCGGCTTTCACCGGGGCCACGAAAATCCCGCCACGCGCCGTCAGCACCAGGCGCTCGCCATCGGGCGACAGCCGGGCGCTGGTCAGATACTCCAGCGGCTTGGTCACCCAGCGCTCGCGCGTCTGGTCGAAGTCGGAGGAAAGCGTCACGGGCACTTCGCGGTCGCTGCCGTCCTTCGTGTCTAACAGATGAATGGCGCCTGCCTGCTGATAGACGATGCGCCCCTTGTCCATGCGCGCGGTCCGCACGTCAAAGACCGTCGATTTTGTCAGCGCCTGCAGGTCGCTGCCATCCGGCTTCATCGACCAGAGGTTCGAGACGCCAGAGCGGTCGCTGATGAAGTAGAGGCGGCCCTGCCACCACATCGGGTTCTTCGAGGTGCCGGGATAGCCGGGGGTCAGCGCCACCGCCTCGGCGGCGCCTTCGTCGTAGCGCCAGAGGTTCTGTGCGGTGCCGCCTTCATAGCGTTTGGTGTTGCTGCCCTGGAACGGCAGGCGGGTGAAAAAGAGCGATTTCCCGGAGTCATCCATGGCGCCATCGCTCGCCTGTGCCAGCGGCAGCACGGTCGCGCCCTTGCCGTTCGGATCCAGCGCCACCAGTTGCGTGTTCGGCAGCGTCGAGTAGGCCCGGGTCGAGCAAAGCACCTTGCCGTCCGGGGTCCAGCCGACGGGGATCGCGCCTTCGCCATGCCAGGTCAGCCGCTGCGGCAGGCCGCCCTCGACCGGCATCACATAGACCTCCGTGGGGCCTTCGTACTGGCCCGCGAAAGCGAGCGTCTTTCCATCAGGCGAGATCGTCGCCGCCGACTCCAGACCCGGGTGGGAGGTCAGCCTGCGCGCTTCGCCGCCATGGATTGAGACCTTCCAGAGATCGCCCTCCGCCGTGAAGACCAGCGTGTCCCCCGAGAGAGCCGGGGAGCGGAAGAAACCAGGCGCCGCATGAGCGGTGGAACCGAGCGCCGCCAGCAGCAACGCCAATCGGGAAACTTGCATGAGCGGGGAATGCACAAGATCGCGGCTGAGGGCAATACGGGAGGGAATGGAAATGCGTTAGAGTGCCATTTTTCCCCTGACGAATCCTCCTCACGAACCCTTGGAGGGAGCGCCCGGCGGCTTGTCCCCGTCCGGCTTGCCATCTTCCGGCGGCGGGCCGGGACCACGATCCGGAGGCGCCGGGAAATCCGAAAGGTCGATCTTCAGATCCTTGTTCCGGTCCATCTCGTTGAACTTGGCCTCCTGGGCATCCTCGCCAAGATCCTTGATGAAGGGAGCCTTGCGGAATTCCTCGAAGCTGAGAGAGCCGTCGCCGTTCGTATCAAGATCCTGGATGAACTTCTTCGGGTCGAAGCCGTGGCGTCCGCCGCGTCCGCCCGGACCGCCTCCGGGAGGGGTCAGCGGGCCATCCTTGGGGGTGAGGAAGCCGTCCTTGTCGCGATCCATGCGGTCAAACATCGCGTGCTGGCGTTCCTCCGACTGCTTGGCAACGAAGGGCACCTTCTGGAATTCCTCGAAGCTGATCTTGCCGTCCTTATCCAGGTCGACCTGGTCGAGCGGCGGGAAAGCCGGCGGCCGCGGCCGGCTTTGGCGCATCTCCTCGGGGGAGATCTTGCCATCGCCATCCTTGTCGATGCGGTGAAAAATCGCACTGCGCTTGTCTTCCGGCAGGTTCGCGATGCGGGGCAACAGGGCGAACTCCGCTTCGGTTAGAAAGCCGTCGCCATCCAGATCGGCCTTTTTCCACTGCGCTTCCATCGCCTCCCGGTTGGGGCCTCCACCGCGGCGGGAGCCAGGACCTTCTCCGGGGGCGCCCGCAGGCGGCGGTCCCGGATCCACAGGCGCCGGGGCGGCCACGTCCTTCTTCGGATCGGCGGGAGGAGCAGCCTCTTCGGCCACGACAGACCCGAGCGACGCGAGAAGGAAGAAAGAAAGGGGAAGCAGTTTCATGGTTGCCGGAGAAGGGCCACTCGGTGTTCGCAGGGGGAACTCCCGCACGGCCGGGAAGTTGCGTCTTCGCAGGGTTTTTTGCTCCCATGCCCAAGGCGTCCGGTCAATGCTGGCCTTCTTCCCAGCGCATGCACATCCGCGATATCCTGGCTCCCGGCAAGCCGACTTTCTCTTTCGAGTTCTTCCCTCCCCGCACCAAAGCGGGCGTCGAGGACCTCTACCGCACCATCCTCGAGCTCGAGGCGTGCAATCCTTCTTTCGTCTCCGTGACCTATGGAGCCGGCGGCACCACCCGGGAAATGACCCATGACCTGGTGGTCCGGATCAAGCGCACCACCGCCATCCCGCCCATTCCCCACCTCACCTGCGTGGGCCACTCCAAGCAGCAGGTGGAGGAAATCCTGCGCCGCTATGCCGAGGCCGGAGTGTCCAACATTCTGGCCCTGCGCGGCGATCCGCCCCGCGACTGGCCGGACTACGATTGGTCGGACGCCGATTTCCGCCATGCCGGCGATCTGGTCGCTTTCATCCGCGAGTTCAACGAATCCGGGGCCCATCCGGATCCGCGCGGCTTCGGCATCGGCGTCGCCGGTTTCCCGGAAGGCCATCCCGCCACCCCCAACCGGGTGCTGGAATTGGACTACATGAAGGCCAAGGTCGATGCCGGGGCCGACTACATCTGCACCCAGCTCTTTTTCGACAATCACGACTTTCTCGACTACCGCGACCGCTGCCGTCTGGCCGGCATCGAGGTGCCGGTCATCGCCGGCATCATGCCCGTCCTGACCCTCGGGGGCATGAGCCGGATGGCGGAGCTGGCCGCCGGAGCGCGCTACCCGGCGAAGCTGATCCGTGCGCTCGACCGGGCCAAGGGCGATCCGGACGCGGTCGAAAGAATCGGCATCCACTACGCTGCCCAGCAGTGCGCCGAGCTCCTCGACAACGGGGTGGACGGCATCCACTTCTACACGCTCAACAAGAGCAAGGCGACCCGGGAGATCTACTCGACTCTCGGCCTGGCCACCGCCGCCTGCTGAAAAGACCTATAAGCAGCCAGTTCCTCCCTTGCGTGATCGCGTGGCCGGAGCCGACGCGATCGCGTGACTCCCAAGGGGCCACCATTGCCCTACCATCACAGCACGGGAGCAGAAGTCCGGCAGCCGCTGTGACTCTCGTCGTTTCCCGGGTGTGTGATGTCCCCCCGCTTCAACGCGAGGGGGACATCGACCCGGCTCTGCCCGCCGGGTCTATTGCTAAAGTCCGCCTGTGGTTTGCCTCTCAAGAGGATTTCAAACCGGTCGGTCGGAGGGCCGCATAAGTCACTTGAACCGGTTATAAGCAAAATGCCCCTTCGATCCTCGGGGGCATCTTATGACACAATATCCCTTTAGCGCGGAGTCCCAGATTCCTAAAATCCTCCTTTTTGTGTTGAAGTTATTCTTGAATAAACCCACGATCACCGTCGCTTCAAACAGCCGGACTCCTCCCGAGACCTTGGCTGCTTGGAGCTTGTAAAACGCTAGAGATCGGCCCTTCCGGGAACCCTCCCACCCGGAAGGGTCTCTTTTTTGGCGAAAAAAGGAAAATTGCATGCCGAAGAAGCTCGTCATACGGATTGATTTATTATAATGCACCTTTGACTGAGCTCTTATGCACGATCGTGCATTATGACAAAATCACGAAACGACACCTGTCGCTGAAAAGCGTTCAACTTTTTTATTAAAGTTGCTTGTAACATTTCGATATCTCCGTATTTTACTCATATCGCACGCGTTAATCCGGGGGGAAAGGCGCACGTGATATGGAACGCTAGTGGCAAAGTGAGCCGGGGGGCTCATCTGTCATGAATGTTCCGAGTGGCAGCTCCTGCGGACGCAAGTCCCGGGAGTTGTCCTGTTTCAGGGGACCGCTTTTTCAGACCTCCGCCTTGCGCGGCTTGCCGGCCAGGAACAGGAGCACGTCGTTCTTGGTCACCGTTCCCAGCAAGGTGCCGCTCTCATCCGTTACGGGCAGGCGCTCCGCTTCCGCGCGGCCGAACCTTTCCAGCGCTTCACTCATCGACTGACTCGGAGAAAGTCGCTCGAAATCCTCGCGCATGACGTCGCGGGCGATCAGCAACGACTCCAGATCCGGTTGATCAAGGAAGGCCTTGATGTCGTGCAACGACACCGCGCCAAGGAATTTCCCGCTGTCGACGATGTGCAGGAAATCGTCGCGGTTCTGCAGGAAGGCGCGGGCCAACTCGCCGAAGTCAGCGGTGGGCGGCAAGACGTGCGAGGCCGGCTTCATGAGATCGCCGATCTTCAGCGCTTCCAGATGGCGGGCCACCACCCCCGCGCCCTTTCGCTTCAGCGCCTCGCCATACAGCGAGCGCGTCGTCAGCGAACGGCAGACGTAGTAGGCCAGCACCCCTGCCAGCATCACCGGCATCAGCACCTGATAATTCAGGGTCAGCTCGAAAAGCATGATGATCGCCATCACCGGCGCCCCGCTGGCAGCCGCCAGAAAAGCGCCCATGCCGACCAAAGCGAAAGCGCTCGGCTGGAGATGCCACCCCGGCAGCAGGGCCGCGCCCGCGACCCCGAACAGATACCCCAGCGCCGCTCCCGCGTAGAGCGTGGGTGTGAACACCCCGCCCACCGCGCCGGAACCGAAAGTCGCTGTCGTCGCGAGCAGCTTGCAGGCCAGCACCACGGCGAGCAGTTGCCACGTCCCTGGATGGGAAAAGATGTCGAACACCAGGCTGCGGCCGTTTCCTGCCACTTCAGGTCGATACATCGCCAGCAGCCCCACCACCAAGCCGCCGGCTGCCAATCGCGCCCAGACCGGCAGCTTCAGACGGGTAAAGGTATCCTCACCCAGTTTCAGCAACGCGAGGAACAGAGGCGCCACGCACCCGCAGAAGAGCCCCAGCACCAGATACGGTCCCAGCTCCGCATTGCTGTGCAGCGCGAAGTCACCCACCCGGTAAAGCGCGTCCGCCCCGGAGTACGCGTGGGTCGTCATGGTCGCCACCACGGAAGCGATGACCAGCGGTCCAAAGGCCTCCATCGCCATCGAGCCGAGCA
>JAQGPE010000418.1 GCA_028293225.1 Akkermansiaceae bacterium
CGAAAAGACGGTGGATAGTCCGGAGGTGGACAGGAGTGCACTAGCGGGCGCTGATGAGGTCATTGTCCCGAAGGGCTGGATTGCGATCGGTTACGAAACCACGCCGGAGCAAATCCGCCACCCGCAGCCCATCGAGTTCTGCTTCGTTTTTCGAGACCCGCGAGGGTCACCAGGACCGCCACGTCTTTCGCACTGACACCGGATCGGAGATGATCAGGCGCAAGGATCCCGCTGATTTCTTTGGCTTTGCTTACCCGGATTTGGTTTGAGATCATAGTTCGCCCCCTTTCCGGCGGAACTCGGGGCGCAGTTGGGGGACCGACTGGTAGCCAAAACGCACTTCCAGACGTGTCGCGAAGTCTCTGCGAGCTGGACACCCTCCGGCACGCTGGGCGAAACCTGCACCTGTGAAGTGCCTCTGGCGTGAGATCGACTGGTCCATGACAAACGCGGAGATCGTCCTCCTCACAGGGCGGTCGCTCGGAACGGTTAGAAACCGCCGTTCCCAGCTGGCGCCAGGAACGAAGGGCGGGGCGAGCCAGTCGAAAGCCGTGGATTGGTCGGCAGTTGACTGGTCCATGTCCGACGAAGAGCTTGCTGCGATTCTCGGTCGCGCGGCGAGCACGATATAGCTTAGCCGCATCACTCATAATTCCGAGGGGAGTTTGAGGCCGTCGTCGATCCAGTGGGAAGCAGTGGACTGGAGTCTCGGCAATACCGAGATCGCAAGGCTGCTAGGGATCAGCAGGCAGGCGGTCCACGTGCGGAGGAAGCGGCGCCTCAAGTGAGGGCGCTGCCTCCTCGGCGGGGGAGGACTTGAGGACGTTCTTCTCCATCTCTAAATACTCAGCGAGATCACCACCTCGGCCCGTCTTCATCCCGCTGGTTCCCGCGAGCTCCGCACCAGCCGCAGTACCCAAAGGTTGGTTCCCGCCAGCAGCGCTGTGGCCAACATCCAGAAAATCACGATCAGCCCCCAGCCCAGGGCCGTTCCCGGCTGCGCCCCGAACTCCTCCACTTCATAATGGGGCGGCCCCACGGTCTCCGCCAGATGCAACCCAAGTGCCGGGACATTTACCCAAACCAGAAACGGCAGAAAGATGACCATCCTCAGCCCTGGTATCCAAACCAGCAGCGATGGCCAATCCAGCACCAGCCACCAGATTGCTGCCAAGCGCCAAAAGCCCCACACCTTCTTCCGCACAGTCATCCGACACCGTAGCCCGGGCACGGGAGCTGCCGCAACTGGCAATCCCTCCTTCAGACCTGCTTCTCACCCCGCTTTGGCAATCCGAGCTTCCTCTCTTTGACGATCTATTTTCCGGTCGCTAGGATGCCTCAGGCGACGTCCTCCCAACGATGACGATGAGCGAGAGGCTGGCGGCGGACTACGCCGCCCAGAGTACCTCCACCGGGCCGCATCCAATGAAGCTGTGGCGCGAACGCACCGGCTCGAAGATACTGCTCGCCCGAGACCTGCACATCATGCCGCCCGGGATGCTGATCCAGGTTGGGGGGATGGTGATCTGCCGGCAGCGGCCCGGTACCGCAAAGGGGCACTGCTTCATCAGCCTGGAGGACGAGAGCGGGATCTCGAATCTGTTCGTGCCGCAGAAGACCTTCGAGGCATTTAAGTTGGTGATTGTGACCGAGCCCTTCCTGTTGGCCGATGGCCGGATCCAGATCTCCGAAGGCGACCAGCCGACCGTCTACGTCACCGGTTTGGTGCCGCTTCCTGGCCGCGCTGTGGACCACGTAGCGGAGTCGCACGCTTTTCGCTGAGCTAGACCATTGCCAATGAGATTACTCCTCTCTCACTTCGCCAACTCGCTTTTGAGGACTTTTGGTTGTCCGGTATTTTGCACCGCAGCTTGGGCAGATCGTGTGGCAGTTCCAGCCAAACTGATAGTAGCACCTCCCAAGGAGGGGGCGACTTTCTCCTTCTCCTGAATCCTGATCGTAGCAGTGGCAGAACCAAGTGGCATTATTTCCTTCAGCGCGAATCGTCTTGGTAGACCCGTTTAGGAAAAACAATGTTACATCGTGGAACACCAACAGCTTGTCCGGAATTCGGCGTGGTATCAGAGGCATGTTCCCGGTCTACCATAACCCTCCCGGCATGACAGATTTTTTAGTTTTTCCGCGTCACATATTACGTTCCTCGGAAATTAAACCGACCGCATTTCGAAGCTATTGCCCCGAGCTTCAAGCTCTTCATGGACTACCTTTAGGTAAGACGCGTCGAGTTCGAATCCAACGAATTGCTTAACGCTACAGTCGATCGACGCGTACGCCGCGTGTCCGATTCCCAAGAAGGGATCCATTACTACCGAACTGCCATTCTTGCCATGCAATTTCACGCACTTGGCGACCAGGTCGTCTGGGAAAGTTGCTGGATGTGGCCTATCGTCTGCCCGCCGATTGATGGTCTTATACGGAATGAACCAAACGTTCCCGCGGCACTTCACATCCTCGCCATCAGTGTGGCCCCATCGTCAAATATTCGATTTGTCGGCGTAAGGACCTCCGATAGCTTTCCGATCGAGTGTTGTTTCTCCCCTTGGAGTCAGATGGAAAATGTGTTCGTGGCAGTCGTTCACAAACCGTTCAGAATTGATTGGCTTGTAATGACCGCGCTGCCGCTCGGGTCCATCCTTCTTATCGGAAAGAGCGATCGATTTGATCCAGTGGATGGTGTTCTGGAGCACAAACATTGATTTCTGCTCGACGAGGAGGCTCAGCACCATGTGCGGCAAAAGGGGGGCTTTCAAAGATCCGCCAATATTCAAGAAGAGTGAGCCGTCAGGCTTGAG